>JAIXPL010000062.1 GCA_027486255.1 Comamonadaceae bacterium | reverse complement strand
GAGACCAGCCTTGATGTGAAGCGCGCCGACTTCAAGCTCGACATGCTCAGCCCCCACCTCTTCATGAACCTGCGCGTGGTCGACGAACACGGCCGCCAGCTCGGCATGGGCCGCAACCTCGGCGCCTTGAAGGCCGAATGGGGCAGCAAAGCCCGAGGCGCCTTCCAGGCGCTGGCTGGCCTGAAGCTTGCCTCGGAGCCCGATCCTCGGGCTTCACCCTCTCCCTCCGGGAGAGGGCAGGGTGAGGGCTCTCCAAACTCGGGCTCTGACCCCCATTTGCCGCGCCGAAGCGCACAGCCAACCGCGACCAAAGGCGTGTCCCCTCCCACCGACCAACGCCACACCACCTGGTCCTTCGGCGAACTCCCCGAGCTCATGGAAATCCGCAAAGGCGGCCAAACCCTCATCGGCTTCCCGGCCCTGGTCGACCAAGGCGATGCAGTGCTCATCGAGGTGTTCGACGAGCCCGAGCTCGCCGCCGCCAAGCACCGCAAAGGCCTGGGCCGGCTGTTTGCGCTGCAGATCAAGGACGCGCTCAAGTACCTGGAAAAGAACATCCCCGACATGCAAAAAATGTCGGTGGCCTTCATGAGCCTGGGCACGGCAGACGAGTTGCGCAGCCAGATCATTGAAGTGGCGGTCGACCGGGCCTTCCTGCTTGACCCACTGCCCGCCGACGAAGCCGCCTTCAAAAAGCGCGTGGACGAGGGCAGGGGCCGCCTCACGCTCATCGCCAACGAGGTGGCGCGCCTGGCCGGCGTCATCTTGCTGGAGTACGCCACGGCGCTGCGCAAGATCAAGGACACCAAGAACGCCCCCGAGGCCACGGCAGACTGCGCCCAGCAACTGCAGCGCCTCATGCCCAAGCACTTCATTGCCGCCACCCCCTGGCCGCAACTGCAGTACTTCGCCCGCTACCTCAAAGCCATCACCCTCCGGCTGGACAAATACCGCGCCGACCCGGCGCGAGATGCCCAGCGCCTCTCAGAACTGCGCCCGCAAGAGCAACGCTACTGGCGCCTGGTGGCCGAACGCAAAGGCGCGCAAGACCCGCGCATGCTGGAGTTCAGGTGGTTGCTGGAGGAGCTGCGCGTGAGCTTTTTTGCGCAGGAACTAAGAACGCCCCAGCCGGTGAGCATCAAGCGGCTGGACAAGGCGTGGGGGCAGTTGAATCACTGAAACCCAAGATTGGGTGGTGATCCTGAGTGCTCGCAGGTCAGCTGCGATAGCGCACCTTGCTCATCTACCCCTCGCCTGAACGCTGGGCTTAAAGCCTGGCCAGCCGCTGCAGCGCTGTCTGCAGCGTCTCATCTTTCTTGGCAAAGCAAAAGCGCACCACGCGCTGGTCAAACCCGTCGCCGTAGAAGGCCGAGAGCGGAATGGCAGCCACGCCCACTTCAGTGGTGAGCCACTTGCAGAACTCGGCATTGATGAGTTCGCTCACTTCAGAAATGTCCACGCACTGGAAGTAGCTGCCCTCGCTGGGCAGGAGCTTGAAGCGTGTGTCCTTCAGTACTTGCCTTTCCCGGCCACCCCCGGCGCACACTCGATCTTGGCCAGCATGTGCGGGACGATGGACGTTTTTTCGCTGTAGAGCTTAGCCTTGAGCACGCCCAGGGATTCGAGGATGCGCTGGATGTTGCTTTCAGACAGGTCCGTGGTGAAGGGAAAAGCCATGGTGATGTCTGGTGCGTCCACGCCGATCAGTTCGGTTTCAATGCTGCCTTCTATGCGTTCGCTCTTGAGGCTGGCGGCCAGGCTCAGGAGGCTGCCACCGGCCCACCCACCGCGGGACTTGAGTCGCACTGTCACGCGCAGACCGGCGCCCACGCGCACCAGGCCAACGGTGTGGCCGACTTGGTCGGCCGGCTCGATCTGCTCACTGCGCCATTTGGTGAAGTCGAACACGTAGCTGCGCTCGGCAGTGTTCAAGGACAGCAAGCCAAAGTCTCCGGTGTGGTTCTGGCGCAGGTCGGCGATGTTGCTGGAGATGTTGGGCAGTAACTTGTTGATTTTTTCCGGGTTGATTTCGCCGGTGACCGGGTTCACTGGCCAAGCCAGTGACTGGGTCTGCCAGCGGTCAGTGTTTGGAATCTTTGTAAAAACGGAATAGTTGCTCACCTGTATGGGCGGCACCGGGATGTAGCGCATACCGAAGGGACAGGTTTGAAGGCTGGGAGCTTCGGCAGAAGAGCGCTTGATGATCACCGGGTCGACCAAGCTGTACGCCCTGGGCGACTGCCCCCCCTCTGGTGAAGCCATGACAGCACAACCGCCCAATGTGATGGTGGCTAGGACCAGGGCGTGTGTGGCGATGCGCATGTCGGGAACTCCTTGCGCAGCGGGGTATGCGCTCTCATTCAGTCGGGGTGTCGCTTGCGCTTTGCACAGAAGGATGGACGGCTGTGCAGGCGAGGGCCGAGTCTATTGAGTTCCTGCGCAGTCACCTACAGCGGTGACAAAAATTCATAAAGCGTTCCTGCCGCCGTTTTAAAAGATCAGGCGCGTGAAGAGGCCCGCGGGCCTGACGCCGGGTAGAGGGCGAGGTGCTGCGCCGCAGCCTTCAGAGCCTGGCCAGCCGCTGCAGCGCCGTCTGGAGCGTCTCGTCTTTCTTGGCGAAGCAAAAACGCACCACGCGCTGGTCAAACCCGTCGCCGTAGAAGGCCGAGAGCGGAATGGCAGCCACGCCAATCTCCGTGGTGAGCCACTTGCAGAATTCGGCCTCGCTCAAATCGCTCACGTCGGAGATGTCCACGCACTGGAAGTAGCTGCCTTCGCTGGGCAGGAGCTTGAAGCGCGTGTTTTTCAGGCCTTCGCGGAAGAGGTCTCGTTTGCGCTGGTAGAAGGCGGGCAGGCCCGTGTAGGGCGCGGGGTCGGCCATGTAGCTGGCCAGGGCGTGCTGCACCGGGGTGTTGACGGTGAACACATTGAACTGGTGCACCTTGCGGAACTCGGCCGACAGAGGCGCGGGCGCAGCCACAAAACCCACTTTCCAGCCCGTCACATGGTAGGTCTTGCCAAAGCTCGAGACGATGAAGCTGCGCGCAGCCAGTCCTGCAAATTCAGCGGCGCTGTGGTGGCGGCGCTGCGGCGCATCAAACACCATGTGCTCGTACACCTCGTCAGAGATGAGCAGGACCTTGGTAGGGGCCAGCAGCTCTTGGAGCTGCAGCATTTCCTCACGGGTCCACACGGTGGCGCTGGGGTTGTGCGGGGTATTGATGATGATGGCCCGGGTGCGCGGGCTCATGGCGGCGGCAATCTTGCCGAAGTCGGGCCGGAAGGTGCCGGGCGTGAGCGGCACGCGCACCACCACGCCACCGGCCAGCTCGATATTGGGCACGTAGCTGTCGTAGCAGGGCTCGAGCACGATGACTTCATCGCCCGGGTGTACCACCGCCAGAACCACCGTGATGATGGCTTGCGTGGCCCCCGCCGTGATGGTGATCTCGCTGCCTTCATCGTACCGGCGGCCGTAAAGCGACTCGATCTTGGCGCTGATGGCCTGGCGCAGTGCCGGAATGCCGGCCATGGGCGGGTACTGGTTGTGGCCGGCGTTCATGGCGTCAGTCACGGCGCCGGTCAGGCGCGGGTCGCAGCCAAAGTCGGGGAAGCCTTGGCCCAGGTTCACCGCGCCTTTTTCAGCGGCCAAGGCCGACATGACGGTGAAGATGGTGGTACCCACATTTGGCAGGCGGCTTTGCAGGGCGGGGGTGACGGGCAGGGCGCTCATGGGATGGTTCAGGTGAGTTCGTGGTCGTCAAAGCGGCCAGACATGGCCTTCATGATGATCTCGCGCGTGAGCTTGTCGCTCACCAGCTCGGCGAATTTGTAGACGAAGTTGCGCAGGTAGGCGCTGCGCTTGAAGGCCACGCGCGCCACGTTCATGCCAAACAGATCGCCGGCCGGGCGGGCCACGAGGTCACCGCCGGGTGGGTCGTCCCTCATGGCCATCTCGGCCACGATGCCCACGCCCAGGCCCAGGCGCACATAGGTCTTGATCACGTCCGAGTCGATCGCCTCAAGCGCGATGCGCGGTTGCAGCTTGCGGGCGGCGAACGCGGCGTCGATGCGGGTGCGACCGGTGAAGGACGGGTG
>JAIXPL010000008.1 GCA_027486255.1 Comamonadaceae bacterium | reverse complement strand
GGGACTTCTCGTCGGCGTGGCTGGCGGCCAGCACCATGCCTTCGCTCACGCCGGACTTCATCTTGCGAGGCGCCAGGTTGGCCACCACCACGGTGAGCTTGCCCACCAGGTCTTCGGGCTTGTACATGCTGGCGATGCCGGAGAATACATTGCGCAGCCGGCCTTCGCCCACGTCGAGCGACAGGCGCAGCAGCTTGGTCGAGCCCTCCACTGCCGCGCATTCAACGATTTTGGCAATGCGCAGGTCGATCTTGGCGAAGTCGTCAATCGAGATGGTCTCGGCGATGGCTTCGCCGCCGGGAAGCACTGGCTCGGGTTCGGGCGCGGCCGGCGGCTCAAACAGGGCCTGCAACTGCTCGGGTGTGACGCGCTGCATCAGGTGCTGATAGGGCTCGATGGCGGTCACGTCCTGCGCGGCGTCCCAGCGGTCGAGCTTGAGGCCCGTGAGCGCTTCCACGGCGCGGGCCAGCGAGGGCAGCACCGGCGCCAGGTAACGGCTGAGCAATGCAAAGGCATTGACCAGCACCGAGCAGACCTGGTGCAGTTTCTCGTTCTGCGCCTCGTCCTTGGCCAGCTCCCAGGGCTTGTTCTGGTCGACGTAGGCATTGACCTGGTCGGCCAGGGCCATCACCTCCCGCATGGCCTTGCCGTATTCGCGGCTGTCGTAATGCGCGGCAATCAAGGCCTGGGCCTCGCGCAAGGTCTGCAGCAGGGCCGCACCCTGCGGGTCGAAGGCGTGCGTGAGTTGCCCGCCAAAGCGCTTGGTCAAAAAGCCCGCCGCCCGGCTGGCGATGTTGATGTACTTGCCCACCAGGTCCGAGTTCACGCGCAGCATGAAGTCTTCGGCATTGAAATCGAGGTCTTCGTTGCGGGGGCCGAGTTTGGCGGCCAGGTAGTAGCGCAGCCATTCGGGGTTCATGCCCAGGCTCAGGTACTTGAGCGGGTCCAGGCCCGTGCCCCGGCTCTTGCTCATCTTCTCGCCGTTGTTCACCGTGAGGAAGCCGTGCACGAACACCTTGTTGGGCACCTTGCGACCTGAGAAATGCAGCATGGCCGGCCAGAACAGGGTGTGGAAGGTGATGATGTCCTTGCCGATGAAGTGGTACTGCTCCGTGGCCGGGTCGGCCATGAAGGCTTGGTAGTCGCGGCCCGTCTTGTCAAAGAGGTTCTTGAGCGAGGCCAGGTAGCCAATCGGCGCGTCCAGCCACACATAAAAGTACTTGCCCGGTGCATCCGGAATCTCGATGCCGAAGTAGGGCGCATCGCGCGAGATGTCCCAGTCGCCCATCTTGGGCCGGCCGTCTTCGCCGGGGGCAATCCATTCGGTGATTTTGTTGAGCACCTCCGGCTGCACGGCGCCGCTGTTCGTCCAGTTGGCGAGGAACTCAATGCAGCGTGGGTCGGAGAGCTTGAAGAAGAAATGCTCCGAGTTTTTCAGCACCGGCTTGGCGCCGGAGAGGGCCGAGTATGGGTTCTTCAGCTCGGTGGGCGCGTAGACCGCGCCGCAGCTCTCACAGTTGTCACCATACTGATCCTTCGCGCCGCATTTGGGGCACTCGCCCTTGATGAAGCGGTCGGGCAGGAACATGCTCTTTTCGGGGTCGAAGAACTGCTCGATGGTGCGGGTCTCAATCAGGCCGGCGGCTTGGAGGTCACGGTAGACCTGGCGGGCCAGCTCATGGTTTTCCGCTCCGTCGGTGGAGTGCCAGTTGTCAAAGGCGATGTGAAAGCCCTCAAGGTAGGGCTTGCGGCCGGCCGCGATATCAGCCACGAACTGCTGCGGCGTCTTGCCGGCCTTCTCGGCCGCAATCATGATGGGCGCGCCATGCGCATCGTCGGCGCAGACGAAGTTCACCTCGTGGCCCTGCATTCGTTGATAACGCACCCAGATGTCGGCCTGGATGTACTCCATGATGTGGCCGATGTGGAAGTTGCCGTTGGCATACGGCAGGGCGGTGGTGACGAACAGGCGGCGCTGGGGCATGGGGAGGGCGGGGTGGGTGGCTGCGGCCCAGGGGCAGGGTGCCTCGGGGCGAAGGGAGTGATTTTATGCGGCGGCAATGCCCACACGCCCGCCGCTTGCCGGGGCTGGCGTTAGACTCCACCGCCATTGTGATCCCGCTGCCCGGTCCGGGCGCCACACCCCTGTGTCTTCCTTGGAGAAGCCGTTCATGGCATCAGCAACCCCCCTGACCCCGCAGGCCGTCCTCGGCGCCCTGCAGGCGGTCACCGACCCCAACACTGGCCGCGATTTCGTCAGTGCCAAGGCCATCAAGAATCTGCGCGTCGACGGCGGCAAGGTGGTCTTTGAGCTGGAGCTGGGCTACCCGGCCAAAAGCCAGCACGCGGCCTTGCGCGAGTGGCTGTCTGCGGCGGTGCGCCAGCTCGAGGGTGTGTCCGAGGTCAGCGTGTCCGTCTCGACCCAGGTCGTCTCGCATGCCGTGCAGCGCGGCGTGCAGCTGCTGCCGAGCGTGAAGAACATCATCGCCGTGGCCTCGGGCAAGGGCGGCGTGGGCAAGAGCACCACCGCCGTGAACCTGGCCCTGGCCCTGGCGGCTGAGGGCGCCCGCGTGGGCCTGCTCGATGCCGACATCTACGGCCCCAGCCAGCCCATGATGATGGGCATCGAGGGCCGGCCCGAGTCGGAAGACGGGCAGAGCATGGAGCCGCTGGAAAACTACGGCGTGCAGGTCATGTCCATCGGATTCCTGATCGACCCCGACGAGGCCATGATCTGGCGCGGCCCCATGGCCACCCAGGCCCTGGAGCAGCTGCTGCGGCAGACCAACTGGAAGGAGCTGGACTACCTCATCGTCGACATGCCCCCGGGCACCGGCGACATCCAGCTCACGCTCAGCCAGCGCGTGCCCATGACGGGCGCCGTCATCGTCACCACGCCGCAGGACATCGCCCTGCTCGATGCACGCAAGGGCATCAAGATGTTCGAGAAGGTGGGCGTGCCCATCCTGGGCATCGTGGAAAACATGGCGGTGCACGTGTGCTCTCAGTGCGGGCATGCCGAGCACATCTTCGGCGAGGGCGGCGGCCAGAAGATGGCCGGCGAGTACGGCATGGAGTACCTGGGCGCGCTGCCCCTGGACATCCACATCCGACTGCAGGCCGACAGCGGCCGGCCCACCGTGGTGGCCGACCCCGACGGCGAGGTGGCGCGCCTCTATAAGGACGTGGCACGCAAGGTGGCGGTGAAGGTAGCCGAGAAGGCCAAGGATTATTCGGCCAAGTTCCCCACCATCAGCATCTCCAAGAACACCTGAGCTCATGACCAGCCTGGCCGCGCTGCGCTACCTGGTGGCCCTGAACGAGCACCGGCACTTTGCACGCGCAGCCCAGGCCTGCCACGTCACACAGCCGACGCTCTCCAACGCCTTGCGCGGCCTGGAGGAGGAGTTCGGTACCCCCATCGTCAAGCGCGGCCGCACCTACGCGGGGCTCACCGCAGAGGGGCAACGCATCCTCGAGGCCGCCCAGCGCATGTTGCACGAGCATGCCCGCTTGGTGCAGGACCTGGCCTCCTCGGCCGAGCAGCCCCAGGGCGCGCTGCACATCGGCGTGGTGCCCACGGCCGTGCCCATGGCCGCGCGCTTTGCCGTGCAGCTGCAGGCCCGCCATCCGGGCATTGCCCCGGTGGTGCGTTCGCTCAGCTCGCGCGAAATCGAAGAGGGACTCGACAGCCTGGCCCTGGACCTGGGCCTGGGCTTTGCCGAGCGCTGGTCCCTGCCCCAGGCCGCGGCGCGCCTGAGTCTGCTGCCGCAGTACGAGGAACACTACTTCCTGGTGCGCCGGGCCGCCCGGCCGGCCCCCCAGTTGCAAATGGGTCAGGCGCTGGCCTGGGCCGAGGCCGCGCGCCTGCCGCTGTGCCTGCTCACGCCGGACATGCACAACCGAAGCCTGGTCGACAGCGCCTTTGCGCGCGCGGGCGTGCCCGTCAAGCCCGTGATGGAAACCAACTCCGTGCTCACCCTCACGCTGACCGTGCAGGCCGGCCAGGTGGCCAGCGTGCTGCCCGGTGCGCTGGTGGGGGCGCTGCGGCACCAGGGCGAGCTTGAGGCCCTGCCGCTGGTTGAGCCGGTGATGTGCACGCCACTGGCCTTTGCCTTTAGCCGGCAGCTGCGGCCGTCCCGCGTGCTGGAGGCCGCCCTGGCGCTGGCCGCCGATGCTGACTGGCTGGCGCAGGCCGGCGCGCACAGCGGGCGCCTGGCCTAGGCCCTCTCAATCGATCTTGATGCCCGCCGCCTTGATGATGGCGGCATTGGCCACCAATTCCTCGCGGATCATCGCGTCGAACTGTTCCGGACTCAGCGGCAGGGGTTCGGCCCCTTGCGTGGCCAGCCGCTCCTTGACCTCGGGCGTGCCCAGGGCCTTGAGCGTGGCCTGGTGGAGCCTGTTGACCACCTCGCGCGGCGTCTTGACGGGCACCAGCATGCCGATCCAGAACAGGTACTCGGCCTTGGCAATGCCGGCCTCGGCGAGCGTGGGCACCTCGGGCAGCTGCGCCGATCGCTTTTGCGTGGCCACGGCCAGGGCCTGCAGGCGGCCGGCCTTGATCATGGGCAGGGCCGACACCAGGGGGGCGAAGAAGAAGTCGATGCGGCCGGCGAGGGTCTCGTTGATCGCCTCCGGCGAGCCCTTGAAGGGCACGTGCACCGCGTCGATGCCGGTGGCAGCGCGGAACTTTTCGGCGCTCATGGAGGTGGCCGTGCCCGCACCCACCGAGGCGTAGTTCAGTGACCCTGGCTTGGCCTTCGCGGCGGCCACCAGGTCCTGCACGGTCTTGAAGCCCTTGCTGGGTGCCACCACCAGCACATTGGGCACCACCGCCAATGGAATCACGCCCGAGATGTCCTTGAGCGGGTCGTAGGTCACCTTGGTCAGCAGCGGCACCACGGTGTGCGCGGCGGTGTAGATGGACACGGTGTGGCCGTCCGCAGGCGCGGCCAGCACGGCCTGGACCGCGATGGTGCCCGAGGCGCCCAGCCGGTTCTCCACCACCACCGGCTGGCCCAGCTCGGCCTGGATTTTCTCGGCCACGGCGCGGGCGATGATGTCCGACGCGCTGCCGGCGGTGGCGCCAGAGATCAGCCGGACCGGACGGTTGGGAAAGCTCTGCGCCTGGGCCCCAGGCAGCAGGCCTGCGGCCATCAGGCCGGCCAAGGTTTGCAGGGCATGGCGGCGCGAAGGCGGAACAAGGCGGGTCATGTTGAGGCGGTTCATGGTGGACTCCTGTGTGGGGGGATGGGGTTGGGTGTCACTGGCGCGGAAGGCCGAGCTGCTCGGCCATCCAGTCCGCGCTGAGCTGGCGCCAGCGGTAGGGTCGGTTGTTGGCGATGTGGTTGCCGTCCTCGACGATGAGCAGCTTGACCGGGCCGCTGGCTTCTTGGGCCACGCGCTGGGTGTCCTGCCAGGGCACGATGCGGTCCTGCTTGCCCGTCACCAGGAACAGCGGGCAGCTGATCTGCTGTGCCACCCCGTTCTTCATGCTGAGGGTGGCCGCTTGTTGGCGTGCCTCGTCGTCGGTCTTGCAATGGGCGCGCACGCGGAAGGCTTCGCGCGTGAGTTCGGGCATCTTGTCCCAGTTGTCCGAAAAGTCGTAGGGGCCAGCCAGGCCGATGCAGGCCTTGATGCGCTTTTCAAAGGCGGCCGCCCGCGTGGCGTAGTAGCCGCCCAGGCTCACGCCCCACAGGCCGATGCGGCTGGTGTCCACGTCCTGCCGGGCCATCAGCCAGTCCACCATGGCCGCCACCGGCTCTTCGTAGTTGCCCTGGATGGGCAAGCTGTACTCGGCCTCGCCCTGACCAGGGCCATCGACCATGAGCGTGGCGATGCCGCGCTGCAGGAAGGGGATCTCGTAGGCCTCCAGTTCCTCCTTGGCCGAGTCCAGGCCCGGCACCATGACCATGACGGGCGGCCGGCTCGCACCGGTCGGGAGCCGCAAAAAGCCCGCCAGGAGCTGGCCGCGGTAGGGAATGGCCACGCGCTCGGCCGGCGGGCGCAGGTGCGGCAAGGCCAGCTGCTTGCAGGCCACCGCCTTCATGTGCGCCGCACGCATTTGCTCCAGGTCATGCACGAAGAGAAACTTGGCGAAGTGGTAGTACACCGCCGCGCGGCTGAGGTGTTCGGCCCCCGTGAGCTTGAAGTCCTGGGCCAGCGCCTCGCAGCCCAGGTCTTCGTGCACCGCCGCTCGCCGGCTCCAGGCGCTGCACCAGTCCTGCCAGCGGTCCACCGAGGCGGTGACCTCCTGGAAGTCAGTCAGCATCACCCCGTTGGACACCATGCGCGGCGCCCAGTGCGACATCGCCGATTCCATCAACGCATCTTTGGCCATGGCCTTTCTCCTTTAAATGGGGGTCAGATCCCGTTTTCTTGGGGTCAGATCCCGTTTTCTTTGCTGTGTTCTGCGGGGCATCAGATGCCCAGGTCCTTGAGCATTTCCACCGGGTAACGCTCGCCCGCGCAGGCTTCGGGGGAAAACAGGGCTTCGAGCTCGGCCCGCTGGGCGGCGGACAGCTGCACCTGGCTGGCCGCCACGCTGTGTTCGAGGTACTCGATGCGCTGGGTGCCGGTCAGCGGCACGATGTCCGGGCCCTGGGAGTTCGCCCAGGCCAGCGCCAGTTGGGCGGTGCTCAGGCCCATCGCCCGGGCCATGGCCTCCAGGCCGTGCACCAGCACCAGGTTGCGCGCCAGGTGCTCGTCCTTGAAGCGTGGGTGGATGCGCCGGCGGTCTCCGGGGGCGAGGTCGTCGTGGCGCTGGATGGTCCCTGTCAGCAGGCCTCGGCCCAGCGGCGAGTAGCCGACCAGGCCGATGCCCAGCCGGCGGCACAGGGCAAGCATGGGCTCGGCGGCATGGCGGCACCAGAGCGAGTACTCAGTCTGCAGGGCTGTCACCGGGTGCACCCGGTGCGCCCGCTCCAGCGTGGCCGGGCCTGCCTCGCACAGACCGATGTGTCGCACCTTGCCTTGCTCCACCAAGCGCGCCATGGCGCCCACGGTGTCCTCAATGGGCACCTTGGGGTCGACCCGGTGCAGGTAGTACAGGTCGATCACGTCGGTGCCCAGGCGCTGCAGGCTGGCCTCGCAGCAAGCGATGGCGTACTCGGGCCGCCCGTTGGTGGCCTTGCGGCCATCGGCCAGGGTGAGGTTGCCGAACTTGCTGGTGATCACCGCCTCGTGGCGGCGCCCGGCCAGGGCCTGGCCCAGCCAGATTTCATGGCGGCCGTCCCAGTAGGCGTCGGAGCTGTCGAAAAAATTCAGGCCAAGGTCCAGCGCCCGGGCCACCAGCGCATGAAATTGGCGCTGGCCCGCGGCGCTGAAGTCCTGCGCGCCCATGCTGTGCCCCAGGCTCAGGGCCGAGACCTGCAGTGCCGTGGCGCCCAGTGATTTCCTGTCCATGCGCTGTCTCTCCTCCATCCCGCTCTGTGGCGGGTGATGCGGCGCAGTCTAGGCAGGCCGGGTCAGTACGTATAGGAATTGTTGGTTTGATAGCTATAACTTTGGGGTATGGAGAAACGGGCCCCATGAACCTGCAGCAACTGCGCTACCTCACCGAGGTGGCCGAACGCGGCCTGAACCTGTCGCGGGCGGCCGAGGCCTTGCACACCTCGCAGCCCGGTATCAGCAAGCAGATCCGCCTGCTGGAGCAGGAGCTGCGCACCGAGCTGCTGGTGCGGGAGGGCAACCGCATCACCGCGCTCACCGAGCCCGGCGAGCAGGCCGTGGCCATTGCCCGGCGGGTGCTGCGCGAGCTCGACAACCTGCGCCGCGTGGGCGAGGAGTCGGTCGATCCGCAGCGCGGCTCGCTGGTCATCGCCACCACCCATGCCCATGCGCGCTACCTCCTCATTCCCATCGTGCAGCGTTTCCAGGCCTTGTTTCCGGGCGTGAACCTGAGCCTGCGCCAGGGCAATCCGGACCAAATCATGCAGCTGGTCCAGACCGGCGAGGCCGACCTGGGCCTGTGCACCCGCCCCACGGTGGCCACCCCGGATTTGGCTCGGCTGCCCTGCCTGCGCATCTGGCGCTGCGTGCTGGTGCCCGAGGGCCATGCGCTGCTCAAGAAGCGGCGCCTGACCCGCCAGGGCCTGGCGGCCTATCCCATGATCACGCTGGACGCCTCCTTTGCCGGCGGCGTGGCCATCATGCAGGCCTTCGCGCTGGAGCGCATCCAGCCCCAGGTGGTGCTCAGCGCCACCGACGCCGATGTCATCAAGGCCTTTGTGGCCTCGGGCATGGGCATTGCCACCTTGCCCGAGTGGGCCTTTGATGCGCGGCGCGACGTCGGCCTGCGCAGCATTCCGGCGCGCCACCTGTTCCCGCCCGCCGTGAGCTACCTCTGGCTGCAGCGCCACCAGTACCTGCGCGATTACGCCTGCGAGTTCATCCGCATGCTCTCGGCAGCCTGGGGGCGGCCCCAGGTGCAGCAGGCCCTGGCCAGCGACCAGCCGCCCGATGACGCGCTGGCGGTGGACGTGCAACCGCCGCTCACCTGAGCGGTGCAGCCTCTCATCGCTTTGGCGAATCAGCTCATTTGAGAAATCAACTTGACCGCCCTGAGGACAAGTTCTGACACTGCCGTCCGACCTTCCTGGCGCAAGCCGGGCTGCATGCTGCACAGGCGTCGGCCCCCGGCGCCTACCCCGGCCTGGCCCCGCCCCTTGTTGATCGACCCGACACCATGAACCACCTCGCCGATTCTTTACCCGTGAAGACGGTGGCCCTGGCCACACCGCAGGAGATGCGTGCGCGCCTCAAACGCCGTGGCCAGCTCAAGGGCCGCCAGAGCGAGGAGGCCGCGCTGCAGGACGTGCGCGCCCTCATCGGGCAGCGGCCCGAGGGCGGGCACCGGCGCGACCTGCTGATCGAGCATCTGCACCTTCTCAACGATGCCTACCGGGGCCTGCACCTGCACCACCTGGTGGCGCTGGCCAAGGAGATGACGCTGTCCATGGCCGAGGTCTACGAGGTGGCGAGCTTCTACCACCACTTCGAGCTGCTGCGCGAGGGCGAATCGGCTGCCGCACTCACCGTGCGGGTGTGCGAGGGCCTGTCCTGCGAGATGGCGGGCGCGGCCGAGCTGTTGGCCCGCTTGCCCGGCATCCTGGGCGCCGAGGTCAAGGTGGTGGCCGCTCCCTGCATCGGCCGCTGCGAGCAGGCGCCGGCGGTGGCGGTGCACCAGCGCGCCGTGCCGGCGGCCAGCGTGGAGAAGGTGGTTGCGGCTGTGCACGCGGTGTCGGCTGCTGAGCGGCCTTCCGCAGATCAGCCGGTGGTCTTCGAGCCCGCCGAGCTGGCCCTGCAAAGCATCACCTCGGGCGTGCCCGCCACCGAGCCAGTGGCCGTGAACCTGGCGGCCTACCGTGCCCGGGGCGGCTACGCCCTGGCCGCGCGCATCGCGTCGGGCGACATGCCTGCCGAGGCTCTGATCCGGGCCATGGAAGACTCCGGCCTGCGCGGCCTGGGCGGCGCAGGTTTTCCAGCCGGACGCAAATGGCGCATCGTGCGCGGGCAGGCTGCGCCGCGCTTGATGGCCGTGAACATCGACGAAGGCGAGCCCGGCACCTTCAAGGACCGCACCTACCTTGAACGCGACCCGCACCGTTTCCTGGAGGGCATGCTGATCGCCGCCACCGTGGTGGGCTGCGAGGCGGTCTACATCTACCTGCGCG
>JAIXPL010000071.1 GCA_027486255.1 Comamonadaceae bacterium | reverse complement strand
TTTTTGCGCCGCTCAGGTTTGGGTGTGGGCGTGGGCTTGGCTGCCACCCAACTCAGCTTGGTGAAAAAAGCCGGTGCCGTCACAACAGTAGGTGATGGCAGCGGCAAGATCGAAGTCAAACGCACGGTGTGCACCCACTGCTCGGTGGGATGCGCGGTGGATGCCGTGGTCGAGAACGGCGTGTGGATCCGCCAGGAGCCCGTGTTCGAT
The DNA here is from genome assembly GCA_027486255.1 of Comamonadaceae bacterium. Taxonomy (GTDB): domain Bacteria; phylum Pseudomonadota; class Gammaproteobacteria; order Burkholderiales; family Burkholderiaceae_C; genus Polaromonas. Next base: position 19,531 of record JAIXPL010000071.1, on the reverse strand, counting down.
TCCCCCATCAATCTCGGCGCGCACTGCGCCAAGGGCGCCGCCCTGCGCGAGCACGGCCACGGCGAGTACCGCCTGCGCTACCCTATGAAGCTGGTCAACGGCAAGTACGAGCGCATCAGCTGGGACAAGGCCCTCAATGAGATCACCGAAAGAATGCAGGCGCTGCGCAAGGAAAGCGGCCCTGACTCGGTGTACTGGGTGGGTTCCTCCAAGCACAACAACGAGCAGGCTTATCTGCTGCGCAAGTTCGTCAGCTTCTGGGGCAGCAACAACTGCGACCACCAGGCCCGCATCTGCCACTCCACCACGGTCGCTGGCGTCGCCAACACCTGGGGCTACGGTGCGATGACCAATTCGTACAACGACATGCAGAACAGCAAGCTGGCGTTGTACATCGGCTCCAACGCAGCCGAAGCCCACCCCGTGTCTTTGTTGCACATGCTGCATGCCAAGGAAAACGGCGCGCGCATGATCGTGGTCGATCCGCGCTTTACGCGCACCGCCGCCCGCGCACACCAGCATGTGCGCATCCGCTCCGGCTCGGACATTCCCTTCCTGTTCGGCGTGATGTATCACATCTTCAAGAACGGCTGGGAAGACAAGAAGTACATCGCCGACCGCGTCTGGGGCATGGAGAAGGTGCGCGAGGAGGTCCTGGCCAAGTGGACACCCGACAAGGTTGAAGAGGCCTGCGGCTTGCCCGAAGCCGTGGTGTTCGACATCGCCAAGCAAATGCACGAGCACCGTCCCGGCACCATCGTGTGGTGCATGGGCCAGACCCAGCACACCATCGGCAATGCCATCGTGCGTGCCTCATGCCTGCTGCAACTCGCACTGGGCAATATTGGTGTCTCCGGCGGCGGCGCCAACATCTTCCGCGGCCACGATAACGTGCAGGGTGCCACCGATGTGGGCCCCAACCCCGACTCCTTGCCCGGCTACTACGGCCTGGCCGAAGGCTCCTGGAAGCACTTTGCCAAGGTCTGGGGTGTCGACTTCGAATGGATCAAGGGCCGTTTCTCAGCCCCGGCCATGATGGGCAAACCCGGCATCACCGTCTCGCGTTGGATCGACGGCGTGCTCGAGAAAAACGAAAACATCGACCAGGACCCTAACCTGCGTGGCGTGTTCTTCTGGGGTCATGCCCCGAACTCTCAGACCCGCGGCCTCGAGATGAAGCGCGCGATGGACAAGCTGGACCTGCTGGTGGTGGTCGATCCCTACCCCTCAGCCACCGCGGCCATGGCCGCCATGCCCGGCAAGTCCGAAGACCTCAACCCCAACCGCGCCGTCTACCTGCTGCCGGCGGCCACGCAGTTCGAGACCTCTGGCTCCTGCACGGCGTCCAACCGCTCCATCCAGTGGCGCGAGAAGGTGATCGAGCCGCTGTGGGAGAGCCGCAGCGACCACATGATCATGTACCAGCTGGCTCAAAAGCTGGGCTTCGACAAGGAGCTGGTCAAGAACTTCAAGATGCAGAAGGTCAAGGGCATGGACGAGCCCGTGATCGAGGACATCCTGCGCGAGATCAACAAGTCGGTCTGGACCATCGGCTACACGGGCCAGTCGCCCGAGCGCCTGAAGGCCCACATGCGCAATATGCACCTGTTCGACGTCAAGACCTTGAAGTGCAAGGCCGGCGTGGACAAGGAAACCGGCTATGACATGTCGGGCGATTTCTTTGGCCTGCCCTGGCCGTGCTGGGGCACTGCTCAGATCAAGCACCCCGGCTCACCCAACCTCTATGACACCTCCAAGCACGTCATGGAAGGCGGCGGTAACTTCCGCGCCAACTTTGGCGTGGAGCGCGAGGGCAAGAGCCTGCTGGCCGCTGACGGTTCGCACTCCAAGGGCGCCGAGATCACCACGGGCTACCCCGAGTTCGACCACGTGCTGCTCAAGAAGCTGGGCTGGTGGGGCGACTTGAGCGCCGAAGAGCAGGCTGCGGCCGAAGGCAAGAACTGGAAGACCGACCCCACGGGTGCCATCATCCGCGTGGCTCTTAAGCATGGTTGCCACCCCTTCGGCAATGCCCGTGCGCGGGCCGTGGTCTGGAACTTCCCCGACCCGATTCCCCAACACCGCGAGCCCCTGTACTCCACCCGTCCCGACCTGGTGGCCAAGTACCCCTCGCACGATGACCGCAAGACCTTCTGGCGTCTGCCTACGCTGTTCAAGACCGTGCAGAACAAGGCTGTGCAAGACAAGCTGCACGAGAAGTTCCCGCTGATCCTGACCTCCGGCCGTCTGGTCGAGTACGAGGGCGGTGGCGAGGAGACCCGCTCCAACCCCTGGCTGGCAGAACTCCAGCAAGAGGCTTATGTGGAGATCAATCCGAACGCGGCCAACGCCCGCGGCATCCGCAACGGCGAACGCGTCTGGCTGGTCAGCCCCACGGGTGCCCGCATCAACGTGCAAGCCATGGTCACCGAGCGCGTGGACGCCGACACCGTCTGGATGCCCTTCCACTTCTCCGGCCGCTGGCAGGGTGCTGACATGCTGGCCCATTACCCCAAGGGAGCGGCTCCCGTGGTCCGCGGTGAGGCCGTCAACACGGCCACCACTTATGGTTATGACAGTGTGACGATGATGCAGGAAAGCAAGACCACCATCTGCAATATCGAGCGGGTCACCGCCTAAAGGAATCAGAGATGGCACGAATGAAATTCATCTGCGACGCCGAGCGTTGCATCGAGTGCAACGGCTGCGTCACCGCCTGCAAGAACGAGCATGAGGTGCCTTGGGGCGTCAACCGCCGCCGCGTCGTCACGCTCAATGACGGTGTGCCCGGCGAGCGCTCCATCTCCGTGGCGTGCATGCACTGCTCCGACGCGCCCTGCATGGCGGTCTGCCCGGTCAATTGCTTCTACAAGACCGATGAGGGCGTGGTGCTGCACGATAAAGACGTGTGCATCGGCTGCGGCTACTGCAGCTACGCCTGCCCCTTCGGCGCGCCCCAGTTCCCCTCCAAGGGCACCTTCGGCGTGCGCGGCAAGATGGACAAGTGCACCTTCTGCGCCGGCGGCCCAGAGGACAACGGTTCCCAGGCTGAGTTCGAGAAATATGGCCGCAACCGCCTGGCCGAAGGCAAGCTGCCGGCCTGCGCCGAAATGTGCTCGACCAAGGCGCTGATCGCCGGTGACGGCGACATGGTGGCCGACATCTTCCGCAACCGTGTGGTCAAGCGCGGCACGGGCGCCGAGGTGTGGGGCTGGGGCACCGCCTATGCCACCAAGCAGGCCGGCCAGCCGCCCAAGGGAGCCAAGTCATGATGCGCACACTTATCCTTCTGGCCCTGGCTTCTGGCTTGGCAGCCTGCTCCGAGAAGCCCCAGTCTCTGGGCGCCATGAAGTCCGACACCCCGGCCTTCCAGGGCACTGGGTCCAATTTCATGGCACCGGGCTGGAAAGCCGGTGACCAGACCAGCTGGGAACAGCAGCTCAAGACCCGCGGCCAGGGGCAAGACGACTATGCAAAGGCCCAGTAACACCCTGATGCGCGCCACGCGCGCCCTGACCGCCATGCTGCTGATGGCCGGTGCTGGTGTCGTGCTGGCCCAGGACAAGCCGCCGGCCGCCATGCCTGGCATCCAGGGCCAGAACATCATGGAGGTGCAGCCCGATGCCAGCAAGGATCCGGCTTACCCCAAGCAGACCAATGCCGAGCGGGCCCAAGTCCAGCCGGGCAACAACGCGCCCATGTGGCGCGCGGTCGGCGCGGGCGCCGAGGGTTACACCAGCCTGCCCAAGTCCGACGCCCCCGAGGCGGGCGTGCTGATTCAGCCCTTCGTCCAGTACCCCGGCTCGCTTCTGACCACGGCCGGCGAGGCCTGGCGCCAGGTGCGAAACCACTGGATCATTCCCTATGGCGCCGCCTTGCTGGCCATCGTGCTGCTGGCCCTGGCCATCTTCTATTGGCGCAAGGGTCCGATCGAGCTGCACGGCCAGGAAACAGGCCGCAAGATCGAGCGTTTCACGCCCTTTGAGCGCGCCGCCCACTGGAGCAATGCCATTGCCTTCGTGGCCCTGGCCGTCTCGGGCCTGATCATGGCCTTTGGCAAATACTTCCTCTTGCCTGTCATGGGCAGTACGCTGTTTGGCTGGCTCACCTACGCCCTGAAGAACGTGCACAACTTCGTTGGCCCGCTCTTCGTCGTCTCGCTGGTGATCGTGTTCATCACCTTCCTGAAGGACAATTTCCCCAGCCGTGGCGACTTGCAGTGGATACTCAAGGCTGGCGGCCTGTTCGGCACCACCGAGGTGCCCTCGCACCGATTCAACGCCGGTGAGAAGCTCCTGTTCTGGGGCGGTGTGTTCCTGCTCGGCGCCATCGCCGTCGTCTCTGGCCTGGTGCTGGACATGCTCATCCCCGGTCTGGTCTACGAGCGCGCCACCATGCAGATCGCTCACATGGTCCATGCTGTGGCCACGCTGCTCATGATGGCCATGTTCCTGGGCCACATTTACATGGGTACCCTGGGTATGCGCGGGGCCTACCAGGCCATGCGCACCGGCTATGTCGATGAAACCTGGGCCAAGGAACACCACGAGTACTGGTACGACGACATCAAGGCCGGCAAGATCCCTGCCCAACGCAGCCCGCAGGGGCCCGATGAGCAGCCCGGCAGTTCTGTGCGCCCCGCCTGAAGAAAGAAACACCATGAATAAGTTGTCTCTCGCACTGATTGCGGCCCTCATGGGTTCGCTGGCCCACGCCAAGCTGCCCGCGCCCGATGACGCGGCCAAGGCCAAAGCAGCTGAAGCGGCGGCCAAGACGGCATGGCAGGGCAAGGTGGACGCTTTCCAGCTCTGCAAGTCGCAGGACAAGGCGGCAGCGCACTACCGCAAGACGGCGGGCAGCGGCGCTAAGCCGGCTGCAGGCACAAGCGCAGCCTGCACCGATCCGGGGCCGTTTGTGTACACGCCGCCTGAGCAAAAGCCCGCAGAGGCTGCGAGCGCACCCAGCGCCAAGCCGGCGGCTGCCGCCAAGAAATCCTGAGGCAGCCACGCTTCTGTCCACCAGGACCACCCAGGGTGGTCCTTCTTTTTTCTCTTTCATGCACCTGCCCCGACTCACCCAGGCGCGCGCCGCTTTGACGCGCGAGATCGAGGTGACCGACGAGCATGGCCAGCGCCAGGCCCTGCAGATCCCGGCTGAGCGCGACCTCACCGTCTACGTCGACAAGCGCGAGCTCGTCACGCTCATGACCCTGGGCGCCTGGCCCGAGTACCTGGTGCTGGGTTACCTGCGCAACCAGCGACTAGTGGCCTCGCCCGACGAGGTGGAATCCATCACCGTGGACTGGGACGTGCAGTCCGCCGCCGTGAAGACACGCGCGGGTATTGAACGCATCGAGGAGCGCACCGCCCGGCGCGTGGTCACCACCGGCTGTGGGCAAGGCAGCGTGTTCGGCGCGCTGATGGACGATGTGGAGTCCATCGTCCTGCCCGCCGCCCGGCTCACCCAGGCGCAGCTCTGCGGCATCCTCAACGCCATCCGCGTCCAGGAGAGCACTTACAAGACGGCTGGCTCGGTCCACGGCTGTGCCTTGTTCCGCGGGGAAGACATGCTGGTCTTCGTGGAGGATGTCGGCCGGCACAACGCCATTGACACCATCGCCGGCTGGATGTGGATGCATGGCGTGGACACGGCCCATGCAGCGCCGCAGCAGCCCTTCGTGTTCTACACCACCGGCCGCCTGACCAGCGAGATGATCATCAAGTCGGCGCAGATGGGCGTGGCCCTGGCGGTCTCGCGCAGCGGTATCACGCAGATGGGCCACCAGATTGCCCAGCAGGTGGGCCTGTGCGCCATTGGCCGGGCCTTGAATCGGCGCTTTCTCTGCTACACCCATCCCGAACGCCTGCAGTTCCAGCCGGAACTCGCTGGCCCCGCCGCCTCGCCCCGTCCTGGCGGGTAAGCGCTGAGTCCCTTGGCCGGTTCTTTCCCCTGCCCCACCGCAGGGCGGCGGCTTTGCGCTAAGGTAGGACCATGCCAATGAATTTCTGGGCCTTGGGCCTGAAGACCGCCTGGCGCGACTGGCGCGCCGGCGAACTGCGCTTGCTGGTGGTGGCCATCACCCTGGCGGTAGCGGCGCTCACGGCCGTGGGCTTTTTCGCCAACCGCCTGCAGGGCGGCCTCGAGCGCGATGCACGCCAGCTGCTGGGCGGCGATGCCGTGGTCAGCAGCGACCGCATGCCACCGCCCGAGTTCGCCGAGCAGGCCCGACGCATGGGCCTGGCCGCCACGCGCAGCGTGAGCTTCCCGACCATGGCCCGCGCACGCGAGGAAGAGGGCGGCGACAGCAAGCTGGTCGCCTTCAAGGCCGTGGAGCCCGGCTACCCTTTGCGCGGGCAGGTGCGCCTCAAGAGCGCGCCCGACCAGCCCGCGCAGCCCGCCTCTGGCATTCCGGCGCGCGGCGAGGCCTGGGTAGACCCGTCCTTGCTCGACGCCATGGGTCTGGCGGTGGGGCAGCCCGTGCTGCTGGGCGACCACACCCTGACCATCACGCAGCTGATTGCGCAGGAGCCCGACCGGGGCGCCGGCTTCATGAGCTTTTCCCCGCGCGTGATGGTCAACGAAGCCGACCTGAACGCCACCGGGCTCATCCAGCCGGCTTCGCGCCTGAACTACCGCCTGGCGGTGGCCGGAGAGGTGGCCCAAGTCGGGCGCTTCACCCAGTGGGTTGAGGCCGAGATCGCCCGAGGCGAGCTGCGCGGCCTGCGGCTTGAATCACTGGAAAGCGGCCGCCCTGAAATGCGGCAGACCCTGGACAGGGCCGCCAAGTTCCTCAGCCTGGTGGCCCTGCTGGCCGCCATGCTCAGCGCGGTGGCGGTGGCCATCGTGGCGCGCGGCTTTGCCGCAAGCCACCTCGATGCCTGCGCCATGCTGCGCGTGCTGGGCCAGCCGCAGCGCCGCATCGCCCTGGCCTACACGCTGGAGTTCCTGCTGGTGGGGCTGGCCGCAAGTCTCTTGGGCATTGCCCTGGGCTATGCCGTGCACCATGTGTTCGTGATGTTGCTGGCCGGCCTGGTGGAATCGCAACTGCCGGCGCCCACGCTGCAGCCCGCGCTGCTGGGTATCGGCATGGGTCTGACCTTGATGATGGCCTTTGGCCTGCCCCCCGTGCTGCAGCTGGCCCAGGTACCGCCCTTGCGGGTGATCCGCCGCGAGGTGGGCAAGCTCAAGCCCGTCTCGCTGGGCGTGCTCTTGCTGGGCATCGCCGGCTTTGCCGCCTTGCTGTTGGTCGTCAGCAGCGACCTGAAACTGGGCCTGATTGCCGTCGGCGGCTTTGCCGCTGCGGTGCTGTTCTTTGCCCTGGTGAGCTGGCTGGGCGTGTGGCTGCTGCGGCGCAGCGTCAACGAGAACACCGCGCCGCGCTGGCTGGTGCTGGCCACGCGCCAGGTGGCTGCGCGACCGGCGTATGCCGTCGTGCAGATCAGTGCCCTGGCTGTGGGCCTGCTGGCGCTGTTGCTGCTGGTGCTGCTGCGCACCGACCTCATCCGCAGCTGGCAGCAGGCCACGCCGGCCGATGCGCCCAACCGTTTCATCATCAATGTGCAGCCCGAGCAGAGCGAACCCTTCCAGCAGGCGCTGCGTCAGGCTGGGATTCAGCGCTACGACTGGTACCCCATGATGCGTGGCCGCCTGGTGGCGGTGAACGAGCGCCCGGTGCGCCCCGAGGACTATGCCGACGGCCGTGCGCAGCGTTTGGTCGACCGCGAATTCAACCTGTCGCACGCCGCACAGGCCCCCGCACACAACCAGGTGGTGGCCGGCCGCTGGACGGTGGACGAGCCCGATGCCATCAGTGTGGAGGAGGGCCTGGCCCGCACCCTGGGCTTAAAGCTCGGCGATCGCCTGAGCTTCGACATGGCCGGGCAGATCCACAGCGCCCGCATCACCAGCCTGCGCAAGGTGGACTGGGGGAGCTTTCGCGTGAACTTCTTCGTCACCTTCACCGTGGCCCAGATGCCCGATGTGCCGGTGACCTTTATCTCGGCCTTCCGCGCCCCTGAGGCCCTGCCTGCCCAGCCGGGGCAGCGCCGCCAGAGCTTTGACAACCAGCTGGTGCGGCAGTTTCCCAATATCACCAACGTGGATATGACCGCCTCGCTCGACCAGGTGCAGCGCGTGCTGGGCCAGGTGATCCGTGCCGTTGAGTTCCTCTTTGGCTTTACCTTGTGCGCCGGTCTGGTGGTGTTGTTTGCCGCAGTCACGGCCACGCGCGAGGAACGCACGCGTGAATTTGCCATCATGCTGGCGCTGGGTGCCCGAGCTTCCCTGCTGCGCCAGGTGCAGCGGGCTGAGCTGGCCGGCGTGGGCCTGCTGGCCGGCTTCCTGGCGGCCATGGTGGCCTCTTTGGTGGGCTGGGGGCTGGCGCGTTACGTGTTTGATTTCGCCTGGACCGCCTCGCCTCTCGTGCTGGTCGGTGGAAGCCTGGCCGGTGCGGCCCTGGCTCTGGCGGCAGGCTGGTGGGGGCTGCGCGCCGTGCTCACCACGCCCGTGGTGCAGACGCTCAGGCGCGCCCAGTGACGATCTGTGAATCCCGGACAATCTTGCCCCATGCAGATTGAAGAAAAGCCGGCGGGCAACCCGCCCCATGAGACGCCTTTCGAATGGATAGGCGGCGAGGCCCGCATTCGTGAGGTGGTTGAGCGTTTCTACGACCTCATGGACTTGGAGCCGGCCTACGCGGAGCTGCGCCAAAGCCACGGCTCGGACCTTTCCGGCGCCCGTGACAAGCTCTTCATGTTTCTCTGTGGCTGGATGGGCGGGCCGCAGCACTACGTGGAGCGCTTTGGGCACCCGCGCCTGCGCATGCGGCACATGCCGTTTTCCATTGGCATCGTCGAACGCGACCAGTGGTTGGCCTGCATGAGCCAGGCCATGCAGGAAGTGGGCGTCGATGAGGAACTCAGGCAGCGCCTGAGCAACTCCTTCTTCCAGACCGCCGACTGGATGCGCAACCGCGGCGCCTGAGGCCCTTGAGGTCCCAGCAGCCTCAGCCCTGCGCCAGCAGCACCACCAGCGCGCCGGCCCCGCCTTCGGCCGGCCGGGCCTGGGCGAAGGCGATCACTTCCTTTTTCTGCACCAGCCAGCTCTGCACCCGGCCTTTGAGCACGGGGGTCTTGCCCGGTGAGCCCAGGCCTTTGCCATGCACCACGCGCACGCATCGCCAGCCGACCTTGTGCGCTTCGCGGATGAAGTCAGCCAGGGCCTCGCGCGCGTCTTCGCGGCGCAGGCCATGCAAGTCCAGCTGACCCTGGATGCGCCAGCCACCACGCCGGAGCTTGCGCACCACATCCAGGCCCATGCCCGGGCGGCGGAAACTCAAGGCCTCGTCGGTGTCGAGCAGGCTGTCCACGTCGAACTCATCGGAGAGCGCCTCGCGCATCACCGCTTCTTCATCACGCTTGGCCTGCAGGGCCAGGGGCGGGGGCGGCTCGGGGGCGAGGCGCAGCTTGGCATGGTGCCGCTCGGGCAGGGGGCGCACGGCCCCTACGCTGCGTGCAAAGAGCTCCTGCTCGGCCTGCTGGCGCCGCTGGGCCTCCAAGCGGGCCGCCTCGCGCTGGGCCTGCAGTTCGGCGGCGCGCTCGATGTCTTTTTTCAGCGCCTTCAGGCCCTTGAAATCCTTGATGCCCGCCTTGTTCATGGTGCTGGCACTGTAAGCCAAGCCCGCGCGGCCCGCCGGCCGCAGCGCAATGCCGCACTGGGCCGCTGGGCTCCTAGAGCAGCCCCATCTCGGCCATGGAGCACGTCTGCGTGCGCGTGACGATGAAGTGGTCCAGCACCCGCACGTCCACCAGGGCGAGTGCCGACTTGAGCGTGTGCGTCAGCGCCTCGTCGGCCCGCGAGGGCTGGGCCGAGCCGCTGGGGTGGTTGTGCGCCAGCACCACGCTCGCGGCGTTCAGGGCCAGCGCCCGCAGCACCACCTCGCGGGGGTAGACGCTGGTCTGCGTGAGCGTGCCGCGAAACATTTCTTCCAGGGCCATCAACCGCTGCTGGCTGTCGAGGAACATCACGGCGAACACCTCGTGGCCCTTCGCCCCCAATTGCAGCTGAAGGAATTCAGCCACCGCGCGGGGACTGTCGAACAGCGGCCGGGCCCTGAGCTGCTCGGCCAGCGCCCGGCGTGCCAGCTCCAGCACCGCCACAATCTCGGCGCGTTTGGCCGGCCCCAGGCCCTTGATCGGACGCAGGTCCTCGGCCTTGGCATGCAGCAGCCCGGCCAGACCGCCAAAGTGCCGTACGAGTTCTTCGGCCAGTTGCAGCACGTTCTTGCCCTGGAGGCCGCTGCGCAGCAGCAGCGCCAGCAATTCGGCATCGCTCAGGGCGCCGGGCCCCCGGGCGAGCAGCTTCTCGCGGGGGCGGCTGTCGGCAGGAAGGGCCTTGATGCTCACCGGGCCAGCATAGCGGCGCATCCGCAGGCGTCCAAGGGCTGAGCGCACGAAGGTGGCCCTAGGAAACCGTCTCCCTACAATTAGGTCTTCGCGCCCGGTTTCTGGCGCCCTTGAGAAAGCCTTTCCATGACCTCCGTGTCTGCCACCGTGCCCATCATCCAGGCCGACTCCTTCCTGACCTTGCACTACCGCATGGCCGGCCTGGGTCCGGCTGGGGAGGGGGCCGACATCATCAACACCTTTGCCGACAAGCCCGCCACCCTGAGCCTGGGCACGGGCGAGCTCTCACCCGCCCTCGAGGCGCGCCTGCTGGGTCTGGCCGAAGGCACGCGCACCCGCTTTGAGCTGGCCGCTGGCGAGGCCTTCGGTGAACGCAACGCTGACCTGGTGCAATGGGTGGCGCGCAAGCTGCTCAATGAACTGGGCGACCCGGACGAGCAGTACCGTGTGGGCGATGTGGTGCAATTCCCTACGCCCGACGGCATGGGCCAGTACGCCGGCGCCGTGCAGCAAGTGCGCGACGACGGCGCCGTGCAATTCGACTTCAACCATCCGCTGGCCGGCCAGGCCGTGGTGTTTGAAGTGCAAGTGATTGGTGTCTTATGAGCATCCTGACCCGCGAAATCATTCTGGCCGAGCCGCGCGGCTTTTGTGCCGGTGTCGACCGCGCCATTGAGATCGTCGAGCGCGCGCTGCAGAAGTTCGGCGCGCCCATCTATGTGCGCCACGAGATCGTGCACAACACGCACGTGGTGCAAGACCTCAAGCAGCGCGGCGCGATCTTCATTGAAGAGCTCTCCGACGTGCCGCCCGGCGCCACCCTGGTGTTCAGCGCCCACGGCGTGAGCCGGGCAGTGCAGGACGAGGCCCAGGCCCGGGGTTTTCGCATCTTCGATGCCACCTGCCCCCTGGTGACCAAGGTGCACGTGGAAGTGGCCAAGCTGCACAAGGAAGGCTACGAGTTCATCATGATCGGCCACAAGGGCCACCCCGAGGTGGAAGGCACCATGGGCCAGCTTGACGAGGGCATCTACCTGGTGGAAGACGTGGAGGATGTTGCCCGCGTCCAGCCGCGCCAGACCCAGCGCTTGGCCGTGGTGACGCAGACCACCCTGAGCGTGGATGACGCCGCCGAGATCAGCGCCGCCGTGCGGGCGCGCTTTCCGCAGGTGCGCGAGCCCAAGCAGCAAGACATTTGTTATGCCACGCAGAATCGGCAGGATGCGGTGAAGCTGCTCAGCGGGCAGGTGGACATTGTCATTGTGGTGGGCAGCCCCACCAGCTCTAACAGCACGCGCCTGGCCGAGCTGTCCAACCGCCTGGGCACCGTGGCCTACATGGTCGACGGGCCTGAGGAAGTGCAAAGCGATTGGTTCGATGGCAAGGCCCGCGTGGGCCTGACCGCTGGCGCCTCGGCCCCCGAGCTGCTGGTGCAGGCCGTGATCGAGCGCGTCCGCGCCCTGGGCGCGATCTCGGTGCAGAAGATGGACGGCGTGGTGGAAAACCTCAAGTTCCCCCTGCCCAAGGGCTTGAAGATCGAACCCTGAGCCGCCCCTGGCCGCCCCCTTGGCGGCAAAGGCCCTCCACTAGAATCCTTCGCATGCTAGACATCCAACAGCTTCGCAAGGACCTGCCTGCCGTGGTGGCGGGTTTGCAAAAGCGCAAGAACCCCCAAGCTTTCCTCGACGTCGATGCCTTCCAGGCGCTGGAGGCCGAGCGCAAGAAGCTGCAGATCCGCACCGAAGAACTGCAGAACCAGCGCAACCAACTCTCCAAACAAATTGGCCAGCTCAAGGCCAAAGGCGAAGACGCCAGTGGCGTGATGGCGCAGGTTGCCGCCTTCAAGGCCGAGCTTGAAACCTCGGCCCTGCGCCTGGACCAAATTCAGCTGGACATGCAGGCCCTGCTGCTGGCCGTGCCCAACCTGCCGCACGAGAGCGTGCCCACCGGTGCCGGCGAGGAAGGCAATGTGGAGCTGCGTTGCTGGGCCCCCGGCACGGGCTTCGGCGGCCGGCCCGCTGCGCCCGCCTTCGAGATGCGTGACCACGTGGACGTGGGCGAGCCCCTGGGCCTGGATTTCGAGATGGGCGTCAAGCTTTCGGGCTCGCGTTTTACCGTGATGAAGGGCAGCATTGCCCGCCTGCACCGCGCCCTGTCACAGTTCATGCTGGATGTGCAGACCCAGCAGCACGGCTACACCGAGTGCTATGTGCCCTACATCGTGAGCGGCGATTCGCTGCGCGGCACGGGCCAGCTGCCCAAGTTCGAGGAGGACCTGTTTGCCGCCAGAAAGGGTGGCCAGGAAGGCGGTGACGCCGATGCCGCGGCGCTCTACCTCATTCCCACTTCAGAGGTGCCGCTGACCAACTTTGTGCGCGACCAGGTGGTGGCCGAGGCCGACCTGCCGATCAAGCTGACCGCCCACACCCCGTGCTTTCGTTCGGAGGCCGGCAGCTACGGACGCGACACCCGCGGCATGATCCGCCAGCACCAGTTCGACAAGGTGGAGATGGTGCAGATCGTGCACCCCGAGCAGAGCTACGAGGCCCTCGAGCAAATGACCGGCCATGCCGAGGCCATTCTCCAGGCCCTGGGCCTGCCCTACCGCGTGATGCTGCTGTGCACCGGCGACATGGGCTTTGGCGCCGCCAAGACCCACGACCTGGAAGTGTGGCTGCCCGCGCAGAACACCTACCGCGAGATCAGCTCTGTGAGCAACTGCGAGGCCTTCCAGGCCCGCCGCCTGCAGGCGCGCTTCAAGAACGCCCAGGGCAAGAACGAGCTGGTGCACACCCTCAACGGCTCGGGCCTGGCCGTGGGCCGCACCCTGGTGGCCGTGCTTGAAAACTACCAGCAGGCCGACAGCTCGGTGCGCATCCCTGAGGCGCTCAAGCCTTACATGGGCGGCCTCGATCACATCGCGCCCTTGCCCTGAACACACTCCAAAGGTCTGCCATGCACAAAGCCCTGTTGATCGCTCCTCTGCTCACCCTGGCTTTGGCCCTGGCGGGCTGCAGCTCCACGCCCTTGGTCAGCGCCGGCGACAACAAGGTGGTGGCCCCCAACGAGGTGCTGGGGGGCACTGCGCTGCCGCCCGGCTCGACAGTCAAGCCCGAGCAATCGCTCATCATGGGTTCGGGCGAACAGTGGGTGGGGCGCGTCACGGCCGAAGTGGGCCGCGACAGTGATGCGGCTTACCGCTTCTTCCTGGAGGCCTACCCTGCCCAGGGCTGGACCCTGATTTCCGCCGTGCGCGGCAAGACCAGCCTGATTGTGCTGACCAAGCAGGACCGCACGGCCACGGTGCAACTGACCGAGTCCACCCTGGTCGTGCCCGGGGTGGTGGTGTTGACCGTCTCACCGCGCAACGCCGCAGTGGTGGCCCCCAAGCGGCCCTGACGCCCCTGAGGCCTCTGAGGCCCCCGCTCGGGCTTATTTGGGCTCGGGCAGGTTCAGCTCTGAGACGGCGCTGTCAAAGCCCGCAGTGCCCTTGACATCTTTGCACTTGAGGTCGGTGTCCTTGCCCTTGATGTTGACCGTCACGCCCGCGCCTTTCTTGCCACGGATGTCCTCCGTGTACACCGTGTAGCTGACGGCGCCGCGCTTGAAGCCCAGCTCCATGATGAGTGAACGCTCGGCGCTGCTGTACAGACGGTTGGCCGTGAAGTGCTTGGACGGATGCTCCAGCTTTTCAGGGTAGGCCAGGTCCATCTTCTCTGCGGTGCCGAACCGGTACTGCATCACCCCCTTGGTGTTGTCGAGGTCCTTGGAGGCACACACCGACAAGGTTTTCTTGCCGATCTCACAGGTGAAGAGGCTCTTCTCGCTGATGTTGCACAGCCCCTGGGCCTGGGCAGCAGGCGCGGCCAGCAAGGCCAGGCTGAGAAAGGCGGCAGGGGCGGCGGTGATGCGCAAGCAGGCATGCATGAAAGAGGTCTCCATCGAGTTGGAATGAACGCTGGCCAAAAGGGCTGTCGGGCTTTGATTATGTCCAGCCTGCGCGCCCCTCTGAGGAGGCAACTGAGCCTGCTAGAATCCGCCTACGCGATCACAGCGATCCACCCATTGAAGACTGCGGAGAGGTGGCAGAGTGGTCGAATGTACCTGACTCGAAATCAGGCGTAGGGGCGACCCTACCGTGGGTTCGAATCCCACCCTCTCCGCCATGCAAACTTTCTTCAAAGTTTCAATTCTTCAATCCCCATCGGCAAGCTGTTGATCTGATTGGATTTTTCTCCATCAGCTCCTGACCAGCGATTGAAGAAAGTGGCCTCACACAGGGTCACGATGCAGATTGAGACGCTGTTCTGCTCAGCACCTCCTGACTGAGCGAGTTCGAAAAACTCAGAAAGAACAACAACTTACGCCGATTTCGAAACTCCCTCGTCGCCGTACTTTTCCAAAAAAGTCAGGCGCTTTTGAGGGAACGCAGCAACCATGCGGATTTGCAGCGGTGGGGATTCGAACGATCTGATCAGGCGTGAACGCGACTGGTGCTCGCAACGCAAGATGGACATCTGCCGTACAGCGTGAGGTCATGCGATTCGAGTTGGTAGCCTGAGGGCATCAACCTTGTCAGATCGCCGGGGCATGCATCAATGTCGGTGACCTGCTGACAAGTGTTGCAATGAAAGTGATGATGGTGGTGTTTGTGGATCTCATAGCGATCCGTCTCGCCTGGCAAAGAGACCACATCCACGACTCCGTCAGCGATCAAGCCCTTGATGTTGCGATAGATCGTGGCCAGGCTGAGGTTGGGGACTGCCTTTTGAGCCTCGGCCAGTAACTCTTGAGGCAGAAGGGGCCTCCCTAGTCGGGTGAGTGCCTCTTGGATGGCAGCGCGCTGTCGTGTGGACCGTTCCATGCCGCTAGGTTACACCAAAAGCGCCATGTTGCTAATGAGAATGCGTTTGCAATATAATGACTGCCTCACCCTGATTGAGGCACTCCATGTCCAAACACTCATTTTTGCTCTTGACCCTCACCTCCACTGCTTTAGGGACAGTGGCAATCAATGCGCACGCTCAGGCGACTCCCTCCGCCGACAGGTGGCAAGCAGGCGTCGTGCTCGATGGCGCCAGCACCTCGCGTGGCTTGGAATTGGGTGCGCGGGACAAGGGCCTTGGATTGGGGCACAGCGATCTGCTGGTGCGTGGCGCCTTCAACGAGCATTTCAGTGGTGAGGCCATCTTGGGTTTCCACACTGAAGACAAGAAACTAGAAAAGCACATCGAAAACGCCTGGGTTCAGACACGCGCTCTTCCATACGGCCTGCAGGTCAGGGCAGGACGATTTGCATCGCAAATCGGATACCTCAACGAATTACATCCGCACACAGACGACTTTACTGAGCGGCCTCTCCTTTACAGGGGTTTTCTGGGCGGGCACTGGTACGACGATGGTCTTCGGGTGAACTGGACGGCACCAACGCCCTTCTATTTGAGATTCGGGGCGGAGACCTTCACAGGCAAGAAATTGGTGCCGGAGGCGACGGCCGACTCAAAGTCCCGCGTGACCACGCTGAACATGAAGATAGGCAACGACATCAGCAAGTCCAGCAGCTGGCAATGGGGTCTGTCGCATGTCAATAATCGACGCGAGGCTGAGGTCGAATTGCATGACCCAGCGGCAGAGGGCCATAGTCACGGCCATGCAGCGAGTTTCAGTGACAAGAACATGTGGATCAGTGATCTGGTCTGGAAATGGGCGCCCGATGGCAACAATCGCAACCAGCAATTGAGGCTGAACTGGGAATACGCTCAAGTCAGCGGAATCAATCGCTATGCCGATAGTTCTATGCGCCACCGAGCGTCCTCTCTTGGTGCAGTCTGGAAGTTCAATCCGGCGTGGGAGGTCGGCGTGCGAACCGATTGGTTGCGTGTCAACAAGCCAGAAAACCACGAGGGCGAGATTGAGTTTGGTAAAGGGCGACTCAAAGAAAACGCCATCATGGTCGCCTACAAGCCCACTCACATGCAGACGCTGCGCTTGCAATTGACGCACCAGCGAGCGACCGGCGCCAACGATGAGGGTGAAGCTGTTTTTGCGAACCCCGCCAGGCGCAGCATTCAACTGCAGTACGTAATCGGATTTGGAGCACACGGTGCGCATTCTTATTAAGGCGCTGATCGCGGTCTTTATGGTCGCGTCATCACAGGCGCAGGCAATGACCGTTTTTGCCTGCGAGCCCGAATGGGCTGCCCTGACCAAAACATTGGTGCCCGAGGCAACCGTTCGAACCGCTACGACGCATCTGCAAGACCCGCACCACATTGAGGCGAGGCCATCCTTGATCGCACAACTGCGTGGTGCTGACTTCGCGATTTGCACCGGGGCCGAATTGGAGGCGGGTTGGCTGCCCATGCTTCAGGACAGGGCCGGTAATCCGAAGGTCCAGAACGGGCGGCCCGGTATGTTTTATGCGGCTCAGCATGTGGACTTGATAGACCCCTTCAAGGGGACCGTCACCCCGTTTTCGGGGGATGTCCACGCGCAAGGGAACCCTCATTTCCACACCGATCCACGCAGGGTCATGTTGGTCGCCAAGGCGCTGGCAGGCCGGCTTGGCCAATTGTTCCCGGACAAGAAGACTCAGGTCGACCAGAACCTGGTCAAGTTTGAAGATGAACTTAGCCGCAGGATCGTGGTGTGGGAAAAGCAGGCTGCGCCACTCAAAGGGCGCACGGTCATTACGCAGCACGCATCGTTTGGATACGTGTGGGCCTGGCTGGGAATCAAGCCCATTGCAGATCTGGAGCCCAGGCCAGGCGTGCCGCCAACAGCCTCTCATCTGGAGAGGGTCATTGCGCTGAGCAAAACTCAACAGCCAGTGGCCATCGTCATCGCGCAGCACCACGATCCCAAGCCGGGACGCTGGTTGGCCAAAAGCATGGACATGGAACGCAAGTTGCTGATCCTTCCTGCGACCGTTTCGGACGAGCAACCCGACAGCATCATCAGGTG
The DNA here is from genome assembly GCA_027486255.1 of Comamonadaceae bacterium. Classification (GTDB taxonomy): domain Bacteria; phylum Pseudomonadota; class Gammaproteobacteria; order Burkholderiales; family Burkholderiaceae_C; genus Polaromonas. The sequence continues at coordinate 2,165 of JAIXPL010000071.1, read as the reverse complement.
GTTTGACCAGCTAGTTGCGCAACTCAGCAGTTTGGCGAAATAGATCCTCATGAGTACTTGGGTGCTCTTTCCGGCCCTCGCCCTGATCGCAGGCATCGTGGCGCTCACGCCGCTTGGTAGCCAGGTGCTAAGACGCGGAGTTGTCTTTATCGACCTAGCGGTCGCTCAGGCAGCAGCTGCAGCTGTGATCTGGGTCCACTTCGTTTTGGACGTGGAGTCAGTGATCCTTGATCAACTGGCTGCCACTGCTGGAGCTGTGGGAGTGAGCCTTGCAATTGCCTGGATTGCAAGAAACTGGAGCAAGCAGCGAGAGGCACTCATCGGCCTGATCTATGTAGCTGGCGCCTGCATGGCGTTGTTAGGGGCAAGCAAGCACCCCCACGGCCGAGAGAAGCTTTTTCAGTTGTTGGCCGCAGATGTTCTATGGGTTGATGGCGCCAGTGTTAGCGTCATGGTGGCGAGTGCGCTTTGCGTGCTCGTGCTGGGGAGCAAACCTTGGCTCGGTCGTGATGGCGCTTTTTATGCCGCATTTGCAGTGGTAGCCAGCGTTGCCGTGCCCGCGCTGGGATTGTTTCTCGTATTTGCCAGCCTCATTGCGCCCGCGCTTTGGATAGAGAAGGGCGTCAGGCCATGGGTTGCCATGGCGATGGCATCCGGCGTTTGTCTGGTGGGACTGCTACTTTCATGGATGTTGGACACACCCAGTGGGCCAACTGTGGTGTTGATGTTGGCTGCTTTTGGCGTGGGTGCCCTTTTCTATCGGCAGAACGAGAGGCAAGATCCCGTGGGTCAGGGGTTGTCAGAGTTCGAATCCCCGACCCCACCAAAAACAGGGGGGTCAAAAACTGAGCGAGTTAGTTGAACAATGCCTTCTGGGCCGCCAGACAGCCAGCAATTAAGCGCCTTCCGGGCGCTTTTTTGTTTCGGCATACCATAAAACATACCAAAAACGGATGCCCTTGGTCGTGCCTTGCGGGCTTGGTTTCGCTGTTCCTTCGAGCACGCCAAAGCCTCGAGCCAGAACCCCCGGGGTAGGGGATCAGATTTCCCGGTAGTCAGACCCCCACCGCACCCCCACCCCCGGTTTGCCAGATGGGACTCCGGTCGCAGGCTTACACACTAATCTGAACAAACGATTAGACGTGCTGGGTTGCCGGCCGTATTTAGGCGCCAATCCCCTCAAAAAGCAGCCTCTGGCTGAGTCGGCAGACGGGGGGTAAACTTTTGAACTGTGAAAAGTTTTATCCGCTTACTGCTGCTCTTAGTCCCATTTGCCACGTTCGCGCAGTCACACCCGTTGCATGCCCAGGCGCCGGCGTCGCCTGAAATCCGCGAAGTCGCTGAAAAATACCTTGTTGGAAGTTGGTCCTCTGACCCAGCCACCTGCAATCAGGAAACTGTTTGGTATTGGGGGGACGGAAAACTCTTAGGGCAGTTTTTACATGCAGGAGTTCTGATTAACCGGTTGGAGGTCGACCTCGAAAAAATCAAAGTTTTGAACAGCGATCCACATCGCATGGTGTGGAGCATGGAAATCAAATCGTTGACTGTGCAGTCTGGCCAGACATCGTTCATACGTACTATCGTCGAAGGACGCAATGGCGGTGAGAGAAGAACTCTGCAATCTGTTCGGGACGGGCAACATACCCTGATCAAGGATGGTGTTTTTAGTAACGGCGGAACGCCGACTCCCCGCATAGTCAGATGCCAGCAATCAGTTAAGTCGGCTCAACTCGCAGCGGTGCAATCAACCTCACAAGCGAACGCTCCATCTGCTGCCGCCCAGTCTTCGCTGCCGCCGTGTCCTGTGAGTGGGTACAAGCACAACTGCTTTGGGACTTCCACCTTTGGCAATGGAAATAAGTACATAGGTGAGTTCAAAGATGGCAAGCTCCATGGGCTGGGAGAGTACACCTGGGCCAATGGCGACAAGCACTTCGGTGAGTACAAAGATGGCGTACGCAATGGGCAGGGAACGGTCACCTTAGCCAATGGAAATAAGTACGTCGGTGAGTACAAAGATGACAAGCTCAATGGGCAGGTAGCGTACACCTGGGCCAATGGAAATAAGTACGTCGGTGAGTACAAAGACGACAAGCGCAACGGTCAGGGAATTGAATACCGTGCGGACGGGACCATCAACCGCTCGGGACAGTGGGCTGCCG
>JAIXPL010000067.1 GCA_027486255.1 Comamonadaceae bacterium | reverse complement strand
CAGGGCGTGGCGGACCTGCCCGATCCGACCCGCCTGTTCCAGGCCGACCGCATCCACCCCAACGAGGAGGCGCAGCAGAGGATGCTCGACAATGTCTGGCCTGAACTGAAGAAACTGCTGAAGTGAGCCTGCAATTCATCCCCGCCGACCAGGTGCTTGCGCAGCTGGACGCGTTCTCCAACGTCATCGACGCCCGCTCGCCCGGCGAATACGCCGAAGACCACCTGCCCGGCGCGCTGAACTGGCCCACGCTCGACGATGAAGAACGCCGCCTGGTGGGCACCGAGTACAAGCAGGTCAGCGCCTTCGAGGCCAAGAAGCGCGGCGCGGCCATAGCGGCGCGCAACATCTCGGCCCACATCGAGCGCGAGGTGATGGACAAGCCCAAGGAGTGGGCCCCCCTGCTTTATTGCTGGCGCGGCGGCAAGCGAAGCGGCTCGCTGGGGCTCATCCTCGAGCAGATCGGCTTTCGCGTGAGCCTGGTCGAAGGCGGTTACAAGGCCTTTCGCACCGCGCTGGTGGCCGACATTCCCCAGCAGGTGCAGCGGCTGCGTTTTCAGGTGGTCTGCGGCACCACCGGCTCGGGCAAGACCCGTCTGCTGCACGCCCTGGCCCGCGAAGGCGCGCAGGTGCTCGACCTCGAAGGCCTGGCGCGCCACCGCAGCTCGGTGCTGGGCCTGCTGCCCGGCCAGCCGCAGCCCACGCAAAAAGCCTTCGACACGCTGGTGTGGAATGCCCTGCGCCAACTCGACCCGACCCGCGTGGTCTACATCGAGAGCGAAAGCAAAAAAGTGGGCAACGTGGTTGTGCCCGACAGCCTCATCCTCGCCATGCGCGCCAGCGCCTGCCTGCGCCTGGAATTGCCTACCGAGGAGCGGGTGAAGCTCTTGATGCAGGACTACGACTTTTTCGTCAAGGACGCGGCATTCTTCTGCGAACGGCTGGAGACGCTCACCCAGGTGCGCGGCAGCGAGGTGGTGCGCCACTGGCAGGAGCTGGCCCGCAGCGGCCGCATGGCCGAGGTGGTGGAAGACCTGCTGCTGCGCCACTACGACCCCACCTACCTGCAGTCCATGCAGCGCAATTTCGCGCAGTACCCCGAGGCCCCCACCGTGACGGCGCGCGACCACAGCCACGAGGCCATGCAGGCGCTGGCCCGGACCCTGCGGCAAGACGAGGCCTGAGCGCCCGAGGCTTAGAGCCTCACCGAGAGCCTCAAAGCACCTGGAGTGCCTGCAGGATGTCGGCCTTGAGGTCGTCCACCGATTCCAGACCCACCGAAAAGCGCACCAAGCCGCCGGCGTGGGGCCAGCCTGTGGGCCGGATGGCGGGCATGTCGTAGGGGGCGCACAAGCTCATGGGGCCGGCCCAGCTGTAGCCCAGCCGGAAGAGCTGGAGCGCATCGCAGAAAGCGTCGATGCGCGCCTGCGGCACCTCGGGCCGGAAGATGGCGCTGAACAGGCAGGCTGCGGCCGTGCAGTCGCGCTGCCAGTGGGCATGCCCGGGCGAGCCGGGCAAGGCCGGGTGGCGCACGGCCTCAATGGCGGGCAGGCCCTGCATCCAGGCAGCCAGCTCGCGCGTGGCCGCATCCTGCGCGCTGTAGCGCAAGGCCATGCTGCTCAGGCCCCGCAGCACCAGTTCCACGTCATTGGCGCCCACGCCCAGCCCCAAGCGCATGTGGGTGAGCAACAGGCGCTGGTGCAGGGCCTCGTCCTGCGTGACCACCGAGCCCATGAGCACATCAGCGCCGCCCGAGGGGTACTTGGTGAGCGCCTGCACGGACATGTCCACACCCAGCGCAAAGGCCGACAAAGCGATGCCTGCGCCCCAGGTGTTGTCCAGCGCGGTGAGCAGCCCCTGTGGGTGGACAGCCGCATGCGCGTTGACCACCGCCACCAGGGCCGGCAGATCCGGAAACTCCAGCGTGATGGAGCCCGGTGCCTCCAGCCACACCAGGCGGCTGCGCGGGCCCAGGCGGCGCTGCAGATCAGCGGGGTCCATGGGGTCGTAATAGACCGCCCGGATGCCCCAGGCCTTGAGCTCGCCTTCGGCAAAGGCCTTGTTCGGCCCGTAGGCGTTGTCGGGGATCAGCACCTCGTCACCCGAGGCCAGCAGGGCCATGGCCACCAGGGTCAGGGCCGCCAGGCCGCTGGGGGCCAGGACACAGTACCGGCCGCCCTCCAAGGTGGCGATGCGCTCCTCCAGCACAAAGGTGGTGGGCGTGCCATGCAGGCCGTAGGTGTAGCCGCTCTTGTGGCGCCAGTCACGGGCGCGCAGGGCCGCCACATTGGGAAAGAGCACCGTCGATGCCTTGTGCACGCCGGGCGGGACCGCCTCGAACCCGTCGGGCGGCTGGTAGGGGTGGTGGATCAGAGCAGTGGAAAGGTCGGCCATGGCTGCATCTTAATGAGGCCGGCGCAGACATGAAAAAGCCACCCGGGACGCGGGTGGCTGGCAGATGAGCGGGATGCGCTCAGATCTTCCACTTCTCCAGCAGCTTGTCCGGGCCCAACGCGTCGTAGCTTTCGAAGGGCTGGTGAATCCAGGGATTGGTCGGCAGAAAGTCCACCTGGTAATCGGGCTTGAAGGCCGACACACCCTTGGTCCAGATAACCGCCGTGCGCAGCTCGGAGATGGGCTGGTAGTTGTTGCGCAGCTGCTCGACCACCACATTGAGGGTATGACCAGAATCGGCCAGGTCATCGACCAGCAACACCCTGCCAGCGATCTCACCCTTGGGCGTGGTGATGTAGCGGGCAATGTCCAGGCTGCCCTGCACGGTGCCCGCCTCGGCACGGTAGGAACTGGTGGACATGATGGCCAGGGGCTTGTCGAAGATGCGCGAGAGGATGTCGCCCGGGCGCATGCCGCCGCGTGCCAGGCACAAAATGGTGTCGAACTGCCAGCCCGACTGGTGGATGCGGATAGCGAGCTTTTCGATGAGGTTGTGGTACTCGTCGTAGCTCACATACAGGTGCTTGCCGTCTTCGGTCAACATGGGGTGCGTCCTTCGAGGTGCAGAAAAAAGGCCGGCTGGCTCAGGCCGTGTACGGGTTGCGCAGCAGGATGGTGTGGTCGCGGTCCGGGCTGGTGGAGATCATGGCGATCGGAACACCCGTGACCTCCTCGATGCGCCGCAGGTAGTTCTTCGCAGCGGCCGGCAGGCGTGCGTGGTCGGTGACGCCCACGGTGCTGTCGCTCCAGCCGGGCAGGGTTTCGTAGACCGGTTCACAGCGAGCGATCTCGTCGGCTCCCATGGGCAGGATGTCGATCAGCTCGCCATCGAGGCGGTAGCCCACGCAGAGCTTGAGTTCCTTCAGGCCATCGAGCACGTCGAGCTTGGTGATGCACAGGCCCGACAGACCATTGACCTGGGCCGAGCGCTTGAGGAGCGCTGCATCAAACCAGCCGCAGCGGCGGGCCCGGCCCGTGGTGGTGCCCTTCTCGGCGCCCACGGTGGCCATGTGCCAGCCGGGCGTGCCTTCCTTTTCCCACTCGAGTTCGGTGGGGAAGGGACCGCCACCCACGCGGGTGCAGTAGGCCTTGGTGATGCCCAGGATGTAGTGCAGCATGCCCGGACCCACGCCCGAGCCGGCGGCGGCGTTGCCGGCCACGCAGTTGCTGGAGGTGACAAAGGGGTAGGTGCCGTGGTCCACGTCCAGCAGCGTGCCCTGCGCACCTTCAAACAAGAGGTTGGCACCAGCCCGGTGGGCGTCGTTGAGCTCACGCGAGACGTCGGCCATCATGGGCTTGAGCTGCTCGGCGTGGCGCATGGCCTCGGCGTAGACGGTGTCGAAGTCGACGACCGGCGCATGCAAGTAATTAGCGAGCACGAAGTTGTGCAAGTCCAGCAGCTCGCGCAGCTTGGTGGCAAAGCGCTCAGGGTACTTGAGGTCCTGCACGCGCAGGGCGCGGCGGGCGATCTTGTCCTCGTAGGCCGGACCGATGCCGCGGCCAGTGGTGCCGATCTTGGCCGTGCCGGCCTTTTCCTTGGCTGCTTCGCGGGCGATGTCGATGGCGGCGTGGAAGGGCAGGATCAGTGGGCAGCTTTCGCTGATGCGCAGGCGCGAACGCACCTCGACACCGGCTTTTTCCAGGCCTTCGATCTCCTCGAGCAGTTTGGCCGCCGACAGCACCACGCCGTTGCCGATGTAGCACTTCACGCCTGGGCGCATGATGCCCGATGGAATCAGGTGCAGCGCGGTCTTCACGCCGTTGATGACCAGCGTATGGCCGGCGTTGTGGCCACCCTGGAAGCGCACCACGCCCTGCGACTGCTCGGTGAGCCAGTCCACCAGCTTGCCCTTGCCTTCATCGCCCCACTGGGTTCCCACGACCACGACATGGCGTCCGGGCGCTGCGGCTTGTTTGTTCGTCATTTGGATGCTTGGTAAAAAATGGAGGGGATGCGCGTCGACCTGCTTCAGGCCCCCGCACGGCCCAGGGGCCGCACGACCCACTGACCGGCCTCGAGGGCCAGCTCGCGATCGCAATCGAATTCATTGACTTCGTGCTCATGCCCCGGCAGCACGCAGGCCACGGTGTGGCCTTCGGCACGCAGGCGCGCAATCGTCTGGCGCAGCAGAGCGTCCTCGCCCCAGGGGGCGCGGATGGCTGGGCGCAGGGCCCGCGCAGGCAACACGCTCACGAGCTCTTTGAGGTCCAGGCTGAAGCCGGCGGCCGGGCGATTGCGGCCAAAGACCGCGCCCACCTCGTCGTAACGGCCACCGCGCACCAGTTCCTCGCCTTCGCCGTAGATGCCAAAGCGGGTGCCGCTGTAGTAGGCATAACCGCGCAGGTCGGCCAAATCAAAGCTGATGGCCAGATCGGCCTGGGTGGCAGCCAGGTGCTCGGCCAGCCAGGCCATGTCGTCCAGGGCGCGCTCGACGCCAGGCGCGCCAGCCAAGGCGCGGCGCGCCTCGGCCAGCACCTGGCGCTCGCCATAAAGCTGCGGCAAGGCCAGCAGGCCCTGGGCGGCAGCCGGGGCCAAGCCTTCGCGCCGAACCAGGGCAGACAGCTCGACCCGGTCTTTGGCGGCCAGGGCGGCGTGGATGCGGCTCAGCGCGGCGGGGCCGAGCCGGGCGCCCTCGAGGAGGCGGGAGACGATGCGCACGTCAGCCATGTCCACCTGCAGGGCCTTGAAGCCGGCCGCGCGCAGGCCTTCGATGGCCAAGGACTGGGCTTCCAGGTCGGCCTCCAGACCTTCATGGCCATAAATCTCGGCGCCAAACTGCAGGGGCTCGCGGGTGGCGTGCGGACGCTCGGCACGGGTGTGCAGGACGGGGCCGCAGTAGCACAGGCGCGTAACACCCTGGCGGTTGAGCAGGTGGGCGTCGATGCGGGCGACCTGCGGCGTGGTGTCGGCACGCAGGCCCAGGGTGCGACCAGAGAGTTGGTCGACCAGCTTGAAGGTCTGTAGATCCAGGGCCTCACCAGTGCCGGTGAGCAATGACTCCAGGTGCTCCAGCAGCGGGGGCATGACCAGCTCGTAGCCATAGCTGCGGGCGGTGTCGAGGAGAAGGCGGCGCAGCTCTTCGATGTGCCTGGCCTCGGAGGGCAGAACATCGGCAATTTGATCCGGCAATTGCCATGATGACGACCAGGCGGGCATTCGGTTCCAGATGAGCTGAGAAAGGCGGCATTTTACCGGGCTTGACGGCAGCACCCGCAGAAAGGATGGGGCAAGGTTGCCGGGCCTGGCCTGAGCGGCCTCCCGGCGCAGCAAGGCCGGCTCAACGCCTCAGGTGAGCAGCCACAGACCCAGCAGGCCCAAGCCCACGCTGCACAGCCCGAAAAAGCGCAACTGGCCGTCGCTGAGTTGCAGGATTTGCTCGAAGGTGCGGCGCCAGCGGTCGGGCGAGATGAAAGGCAGAAGGCCCTCGATCACCAGGACGAGGGCCAGGGCCTGCCAGAGGGCGCTGCTTTCCAACGGAGGACGCGAAAAGAACAGCCCTTCAGCGGCGTGCAGGCGCAGCCGGGGCCGATGCGCCACCGGACCCCCGCATGGCGCGGAAGAACTCGGAGGAAGGATCGATCACCATCACATCCGACTTCTTGTTGAAGCTGGACTTGTAGGCCTCGAGGCTGCGGTAGAACTGCGCGAACTGGGGGTCGCGGCCAAAGGCATCGTTGTAGATGCGCGCAGCCTCGGCATCGCCCTCGCCCTTGATCTTCTGGGCATCGCGGTAGGCATTGGCGATGGTGATCTCGCGCTGCCGGTCGGCGTCGGCACGGATCTTCTCGCCCTCGGCACCGCCGGTGGAACGCAGCTCGTTGGCCACCCGTTTGCGCTCGGCCTCCATACGGCGGTAAACAGACTCGGTGATGGCCTCGACGTAATCCACGCGGGTGATGCGCACGTCGATGATCTCGATGCCCCAGGGCCGGCTGCCAGTGACGGCCTGCTGGACCTCGGCCTTGACGTCAGACATCAGTCGCTCGCGCTTGAGCGACAGCAGGTCCTTGACCGTGCGCTTGTTGATTTCCTCCTGGAAGGCGTTGCGCACCACGCGACTGAGCTGGTTGGCACCGGCCCGCTCGTCCAGGCCGACGTTGCGGATGTACTCCGTGGGGCCGGAGATGCGCCAGCGCACGTACCAGTCGATCACCACGCGCTGCTTTTCGGCCGTGAGCATGGGTTCGGGGTCGGTGCTGTCCAGCGTGAGCAAGCGCTTGTCGATGTACGAAACGTTTTGGAACGGCGGCGGCAGCTTGAAGTTCAGGCCCGGCTCGGTGATCACTTCCTTGATCTGTCCGAGGGCGTAGATCACGCCGAACTGGCGTTGGTCCACCACAAAAAGCGTGGAGCTGAGCAGGGCCAGCGCCACCAGCGCCGAGGTCAGGATGAATCCGATTCTGTTCACGGCAGTTCCTTAGCGGGTGTCACGGTCACGCGTGCGCGAGGCGTCCCGGGCGCGGGGATCGCTGGGCGCGGGCATGGGAGCCGTGGAGGACGGCGGAGGCGCGGTGGCGGCCGAGCCACCGTTGCTGTCGGCACCACCGGGGCCAGGAAGGGTGCCCTGCATGAGCTTGTCCAAAGGCAGGTACAACAGATTGGAGCCCTGGCGGGACTCGATCATGACCTTGGTCACGCTGGTGAAGACCTGCTGCATGGTGTCCACGTACATGCGGTCACGCGTCACCTGAGGCGCCTTTTGGTACTCAGCGAGCACCGAGCGGAAGCGCTGCGCATCACCCTGGGCCTGCGCCACGATGCGGGCCTTGTAGGCGTCAGCCTCCTCCTTCAGGCGCGACGCCGAACCGACCGCGCGCGGGACCACGTCGTTGGCATAGGCCTGAGCTTCGTTTTTGGCACGTTCACGCTCCTGGCCGGCCTTGAGCACGTCGTCGAAGGCGGCCTGCACCTGCTCGGGCGGACGCACGCCGCTTTGCTGCAGATTGATGCCCACCACCTCGATGCCGACCTTGTAGCGGTCAAGGATGGTCTGCATCAGCTGGCGCACACGCGGGGCGATTTGGTCGCGCTCTTCGGCCAGGGCCGAGTCCATGCGCATCTTGCCCACCACCTCGCGCACCGCCGTCTCGGCAGCCTGCACCACGGTGGCCGTCGGATCCTTGCTCTCGAAGAGGAAGGCGCGGGCGTCGTTCAGACGGTACTGCACTGCGAACTTGATCTCGACGATGTTCTCGTCCTCGGTGAGCATGGCCGATTCGCGCAGACCGGTGGCGCGGATGATGGTGTCACGGCCCACATCCACCGAGCGAATCTGCGTGACCACCACGATTTCGTGACGTTGCACCGGGTAGGGCATGCGCCAGTTGAAGCCGGCACCCACCGTGCTGTGGTAACGGCCGAACTGGGTGATAACGGCCTGCTGGCCCTCCTGCACGATGAAGAAGCCCGTGCCCAGCCAGATCAATATGGCGACTGCGGCGATCAGGCCTGCGCCAACCCCCGCACTTTTCAGGTCAGGCGGCTTAAATCCGCCGCCACTGCCACCCCGTGGCGGTGGACGCTGGCCACCACCACCGCGGTTGCCAAACAGGCTGCCGAGCTTGCGGTTGAAGTCGCGCCAGAGTTCGTCCAGATCCGGCGGCCCCTGGTTGGGGCCCTGCCCCTGGCCGCGTGGCGCCTGCTGGGGGGGGGGTGCCGGGGGCGGCGTCTGCGCAGGGCGATCCTCGCGCCCGGGATCGGAGCGGGTCGGCTCCTCCGACCGGTTGGGCTGATCATCCCGACCCCATCGCGGGTCGTTGAGGTTGAACATCCCGCGGGCACGCTGCCTGAGCCGGGCAGGCAGGGCGGTGAGGGTCTGCAGCACAGGGTTGAGGTTCATGGGTGGACGGCTCATTTTTCTTGTCTAACTCACATTGTGCCCAATCAGACGTCGGACTCGTCCATAAAAGGGTTTTGCCCTGCCTCGGCAGCTGCCTCCAGGGGCCGGGCAGCGGCGTCGGCGTGGCGGGTGAGCAACTCACGCAGGGCCGGCAGGCCCTCGCCCGTGCGGGCGCTCACGAATACACGCTCCAGGCGCCGCGGAAGGCCGGAGACCGGATCGGGCACCTCGCAGCTGTCGACTGCGCGCAGGGGCAGACGGCCAGGCTCCATGGCGTCGAGCTTGTTGAACACCAATACCTGTGGCACCTGGTCGGCTCCGATTTCGGTCAGCACCTTCTGCACCTCGGCAATCTGCTCGCCGTGCTCCGGGTTGGCACCATCGACCACGTGCAGCAGCAAGTCGGCATCGGCGGCCTCCTGCAAGGTGGCCTCGAAGGCATCAATCAGGCCGTGCGGCAGATCACGGATGAAACCCACCGTGTCGGACAGCGAGACGGTGCGGCCTGCGCCTTGCCCCTGCTCATCGGCCGCCCCAAGGTAGAGCTGGCGCGTGGTGGTGTCCAGGGTGGCGAACAGCTGGTCGGCGGCGTAGGCGCGCGCCTTGACCAGGGCATTGAAGAGCGTGCTCTTGCCGGCGTTGGTGTAGCCCACCAGCGAGATGGTGAAGGCGTCCCGGCGCTCGCGCTGGCGGCGCTGGGTCTGGCGCTGGCGCTTGACCTTGAGCAGGCGCTCCTTGGTGCGCTTGATGGACTCGTTGATCATGCGCTTGTCCAGCTCGATCTGCTTCTCGCCCGGGCCGCCGCGCACACCGGCACCGCCAGTTTGGCGCTCCAGGTGCGACCAGCGGCGCACCAACCGGGTGGAGAGGTACTGCAGACGGGCGAGCTCGACCTGAAGTTTGCCCTCATGGCTGCGCGCACGCTGGGCGAAGATCTCCAAGATGAGCAGGGTGCGGTCGTTGACCGGCAGCTCGAGGTTGCGCTCGAGGTTGCGCTGCTGCGCTGGGCTCAAGGACTGATCGAAAAGAACCTCGGTGGCACCTGTCTCTAGGGCCAGGGCCTTGATCTCCTCGGCCTTGCCACTGCCGACGAACAGGGCCGCATCGGGCGCCCGGCGCTTGCAGGTGATCCGCGCCACCGGGGCCAGGCCGGCGGTTTGGGCCAAGAGGCCGAGCTCTTCAAGCCCGGCATCGAAGTGGGCCGAACCGAAATCCACGCCGACCAGCAGGACGCTGGGGGGGGATTTCTGGGAAAAGACGGAGGAACTCAGTGCGCAGCGCTTTCTTCGGACTCGGAGGCGGAGAAGTTCACCGCGCGGCCCGGAACGATGGTGGAGATGGCGTGCTTGTAGACCATCTGGGTCACCGTGTTGCGCAACAGGACGACGTATTGGTCGAACGATTCAATCTGGCCTTGGAGCTTGATGCCATTGACCAGGTAAATGGACACCGGGACATGCTCCCTGCGCAGGGTATTGAGGAAAGGATCCTGCAACAGCTGACCTTTGTTATTGCTCACGATATTCTCCGTGTTCAAGAGTAGTTTTTAGGATCTTCACCTTACCACAGGGTGCTCACGAGCCCGTGTAGGCTCAGACTGATTCCTTGTCCGCATAGGGATTCTGTGAGGTCTTCATTTGGATCCGCAACGGGGTGCCCACCAGGTCGAATGCCTTGCGAAAGCGCCCTTCCAGGTAGCGCTTGTAGGTCTCGCTGACGTGCTCGAGGGAGTTGCCATGGATCACGATCACCGGCGGGTTCATGCCGCCCTGGTGCGCATAGCGCATCTTGGGCCGCGACATGCCCCCGCGCTGGGGCTGCTGGAACTCCACCGCCTCCTGCAGCAGGCGGGTCAGCACCGGCGTGGGCATTTTGCGGTTGGCCGCAGAGTGGGCCTGGATGATGGAGCCCCACAGCGGCCCCAAGCCCTGCCGCTTGGCGGCTGAGATGCGGTGCAGGGACGCAAACTTCATGAAAGTCAGGCGCGTCTCGATGGAGCGCTCCAGCATCTGGCGCTGGTAGCTGTCGATGGCGTCCCATTTGTTGATGGCCAACACCACTGCGCGGCCACTTTCCAGGATGAAGCCGGCGATGTGTGCATCCTGGTCGGTCACGCCCTGGGTGGCGTCGATCAGCAGCAGCACCACGTTGGCACTCTCAATGGCCTGCAGGGTTTTGACGACCGAAAACTTCTCGATGGCCTCAAACACCTTGCCCTTGCGGCGCAGACCGGCGGTGTCGATCAATTCGAAGCGCTGGCCCTCGCGTTCGAAGGGTACCGAGATGGCATCGCGGGTGGTACCCGGCATGTCAAAGGCCACCAGCCGCTCCTCGCCCAGCCAGGTGTTGATCAGGGTGGACTTACCCGCATTCGGGCGGCCGACCACGGCCAGCTTGATGGCGGCGGTGTCGGTGGCTTCCTCGTCCTCGTCGAGTTCCGGCAGGGCCAGGCGCTCCAAGGCTGCCTCGACCATGCTGCGCACCCCCTGCCCGTGCGAGGCCGACACCGGGGTGACCTCGCCCAGCCCGAGCTCAAAGAACTCCGACAGGTAGGCCGTGTCCTTCATGCCCTCGGCCTTGTTGGCCACCAGCAGCGTAGGCTTGCCCAGCTTGCGCAGGTAGTTGGCGATGTCGTGATCCTGGGCCGACAAGCCCTCGCGCGCATCCACCACGAAGACCACCACATCGGCCTCAGCCACCGCCTGTCGGGTCTGCTTGGCCATTTCCTTGTAGATGCCGGACTCCGCGGTCGGCTCGAAGCCGCCGGTGTCGATGACGATGAATTCCTGCTTGCCCAGGCGCGCATTGCCGTAATGCCGGTCGCGCGTCAACCCAGCGTAGTCGGCCACGATGGCGTCGCGCGACTTGGTCAGCCGGTTGAACAGGGTGGACTTGCCCACATTCGGGCGGCCCACCAGAGCGATCACGGGTTTCATCAACAATCTTTCGCGCCCAGGCGCTGGGTTCTCATTACTGCGGCTGGAAACCGAACACGCCGCCAGCCCGAGTCACCACCACCAGGGTGTTGCCGGCCATCACAGGGGTGGTCACCACGGCCGAGCCGTCGGTGGACATGCGGCCCAGCAGGCTGCCATCCTGGCGGGACAGCAGGTGAACATGGCCCTGGAAATCGCCCACGGCCACCGAGCGCCCGATCACCAAGGGGGCGGTCAGAGCGCGAAAGCGAAGACGCTCGCTGGACCAGACCCGCTCGCCATCGCTGCGGCGCCAGGCTTGAACGCTGCTGTTGGCCTCGGTGCCGAAGACCAGACTGTCGTCAGTGGCCAGGCCCACCAAGCCATCGGCCGGGCGTGACCACAGCGTGGTACCCGACTCGGTGTTCACGCAGCCCACGGCGGCCTGGAAGGCCCGTGCGCACACCACGCTGCCCTGACGCGCAGGCGGGTCGACCAGATCGACCAGGCGCTCGACTTCGTTGATACCGCGGGGCGTGGCAATCGGCGTCTCCCAACGCACCGCGCCATTCAGAGGATTCAGGCCGACCAGCCGGCCCGTCAGGCCAGCGACCAAGGTGTCGCCCACGGGCATGATGAGGCCCGCCTGGCGAAGCACCAGCGGGTCGCCGCCGGGACGCTGCTGGGTCCACAGGCGTGCGCCGGTGCGGCCGTCATAGGCGCTGACCGCGCGGTCGGCGGTGAGCACGAAGACACGCGCGCCCGCCACCAGTGGCGCGGTGTAGGCCTGGGTGTTCAGGCGCTGGCGCCACAGCGCCTTGCCGTCCTGCAGGGCCACGAGTTCATTGCCGCGCGTGATGACGGCGCTGAGTTGGCCGTCGCTGCCCACCCCCGCAGCCAGGGGGGCACCCACCGCATGCCGCCAGAGCTCGCGGCCGGTGGCGGCATCGAGTTGCACCACCGTGCCGTCGCCCGAGGCCAGCGTGAGCTTGCCCTCATGCACCTGGAGCTTGACGGGAAAGTCGACGGTCGGCAGCTTGGCCGACCAGACCTGGCGGGTCTGCACCACGGGCGTGAGAGACACCAGATCGGCCGGTTTGGGTTTGGCCGGCCCGCTGGAGCAGGCGGCCAGGAACAGCGGCAACGCCAGGAGGGCGAGCGCGCGGCGCATCATTTCTTACCCTCGGCGGCCGGCACCTGAGCACCCAAGGCATTGAGTTTGACCTCAATCAGCAAGCGGTACTCAAGCTGAGGGTCCAGCGCGGCATAGGCTTCCTGGTAGGCCGCTTTGGCCTGGTCGGGCTTGCCTTGGGCCAAGTAGATGTCACCGCGGCGGTCCGCAGCCAGCGCCTTGAATTCGGGGCTCATCTTGCCGGCCAATTGCTGCAGGGCCTGGTCATAGGCCTTGGCCTCAAGCAAGAGGCCAGCCAGACGCAGCTGGGCCACGGCGCGCAAACCCTCGTCACTGGACTTATCGGCCACCCAGGCCAGGGCCGCCTGGGCCTTGTCGGACTGCTTTTGTTCTTGGTAGATGCGGGCGGCCAGCAGGGCCGACTGCTGGGCAAAGGTGGTGGCGCCGTAGCGGTTCTGGATGTCGGAGAGGGTCCTGTCGAGCTTGGGCAGGTCGGCTGCCTGGGCGGCGCGCTCCACCTCGTCGTACATGACGGCGGCTTCAGTGGCCTGTTTGCGCTGCCAGTAGTTCCAGCCATTCCAGGCGGCGAAAGCGCCGAGCACCACAATCAGCAGCCAAGTGATGGCATTGCCGTAGCGGTTCCAGAAATGCTTCAACTGGTCAATCTGTTCCTGCTCTTCGAGGTCGAGGTGGAGGGCCATGGTGGGTGGGAAGACCGCAGACGGGTCGAGTTGGACAAAGGTGGGTCAGCCCAGCAAGGCCAACCGGCGAAAACCTGTTGATTGTAGGCGGCAGGCCCCTGCCAGAGGCGCTGCCGGACCGATGGCCTCAGGGCTGCCGCAGGGTCTGGGCCCAGGCCGCCACCGCGGCCAGAGGCTGCAGCACCTGGGCGGCCTCCGGGCCGGCCCGCAAAGGCTTGACGGCCACGCTGCCCTGGGCGAGTTCGGCCTCGCCAAAGATGAGCGCAAAACGCGCACCGCTGCCATCGGCCCGCTTGAACTGCGACTTCATGCTGCCCATGCCCTCGGCGGCAGCGCCCGCGGGGGCGTGCATCTGCACGCTCACGCCGGCCGTGCGCAAGGCCTGCAAGCAGCGCAGCACCTGCGGCAGCGACGCGGCATCGGGCACCACGGCAAAGGCGTCCGGAGCGGGCTGAGGCAGCTCGGCGCCCTGCTCCTTGAGCAGCTCCAGCACCCGCTCCACACCCAGGGCCCAGCCCACGGCCGGGGCCGGCTTGCCGCCCATCTGCTCGACCAGGTAGTCGTAGCGGCCACCGGCGCAGATGGTGCCTTGCGAGCCCAGCCGGTCGGTGACGAACTCGAACACGCTGAGGTTGTAGTAGTCCAGGCCGCGCACCAGGCGGGGGTTGAAGGTCCAAGGCACGCCGTTGGCGTCCAGCATGGCTTTGAGCCCATCGAAATGGGCCAGCGACTGCGCACCGAGAAAGTCGATCAAGCGGGGCGCGCCGTTGACCAGCGCCTGCATCGCCGGATTCTTGGTGTCCAGAATGCGCAGCGGGTTGCTGTGCAGACGCCGCCGCGCCTCCTCGTCGAGTTGGTCCGCATGCTGCTCCAGGTAGCCAATCAGCTGGGCGCGGTGCTGGGCGCGCTCCTCGGGCTGGCCCAGGCTGTTGATCTCCAGCCGCCAATCCGTCAGGCCCAGCTCGCGCCAAAGGGCGACAGCCAGGAGGATGAGTTCGGCATCGACCTCGGGGCCGGCAAAGCCCAGGGCCTCGGCGCCGATCTGGTGGAACTGGCGGTAACGGCCGCGCTGTGGGCGCTCGCGGCGGAACATCGGGCCCATGTAATACAGGCGCTTGCCACCGTCATAGAGCAGGTTGTTCTCGGTCACCGCGCGCACCACGGAGGCCGTGTTCTCGGGCCGCATGGTCAGATGTTCGGCGTCGCCGTGCTTGTCGGCCCGATCCTCGAAGGAGTACATCTCTTTTTCGACGATGTCGGTCACCTCGCCGATGCTGCGCACAAACAGGCGCGTGTGCTCCAGGATGGGCGTGCGGATGTTGCGGTAGGTGTAGCGCGACATCAGCGAGCGCACCACGCCCTCGAGCCATTCCCAGCGCGCCGACTCGGGCGGCAGGATGTCGTTCATGCCTTTGACGGCGGTCAGTTTGTCAGCCATGTGTTCTTGCCGGGCTTCGAAGGCGGCCCGTGTGGTGTGTCAGGGAAGGCGAAGGCCTGGCGCCTCAAGAGGTGGGAACCTCTTGGCGGCCGAAGCGATTCTGGATGTAGTTCTCCACCAGCACCTGGAACTCCCGGGCGATGCCTTCGCCGCGCAGGGTCAGGCGCTTTTCACCGTCAATAAAGACGGGGGCTGCCGGTGCCTCGCCAGTGCCGGGCAGGCTGATGCCGATGTCGGCATGCTTGCTCTCGCCGGGGCCGTTGACGATGCAGCCCATCACCGCCACCTTGAGCTGCTCCACACCAGGATATTGCTTGCGCCACACCGGCATCTGCAGACGCAGGAAGTCGTCGATCTGCTTGGCCAGCTCCTGGAAGGTGGTGCTGGTGGTGCGGCCGCAACCCGGGCAGGCCGTGACGCTGGGCACAAAGATGCGCAGACCCAGGGCCTGCAGGATTTCTGAGGCGATCACCACCTCCTGCGTGCGGGACTCGCCCGGCTGGGGCGTGAGCGAGACACGGATGGTGTCACCGATACCCTCCTGCAGCAGGATGGACAGGGCCGCAGCCGAGGCGACGGTGCCCTTGGTGCCCATGCCGGCTTCGGTCAGACCGAGGTGCAGGGCATGGTCGGTGCGCTTGGCCAGTTCACGGTAGACGGCAATGAGGTCCTGCACGCCCGAGACCTTGCACGACAGCAGGATCTGCTCATGCGCCATACCCAGGGCTTCGGCACGGGCCGCCGACTGCAGGGCCGAGCTGATGAGCGCCTCGTACATCACCTGCTTGGCGTCCCAGGGCTGAGCACGTTGGCTGTTCTCGTCCATCATCTGGGCGAGCAGCTCCTGGTCGAGGCTGCCCCAGTTCACGCCGATGCGCACCGGCTTGTTCCAGCGCATGGCGGCCTCCACCATCTGGCTGAATTGCCGATCGTGCTTGTCGCCCTTACCCACATTGCCGGGGTTGATGCGGTACTTGGACAGCGCCTCGGCACAGGCTGGGTACTGCGTGAGCAGCGTGTGGCCGTTGTAGTGGAAGTCTCCGACCAGAGGCACATCGATGCCCATGCGGTCGAGCTGCTCGCGCACATGCGGCACCGCCGCGGCCGCCTCGGGCGTGTTGACCGTGATGCGCACCACCTCGGAGCCGGCCTGCGCCAGTTCCTTGACCTGGATGGCCGTGGCGATGACGTCCACCGTATCGGTGTTGGTCATGGACTGCACGCGCACGGGCGCATCGCCGCCCACCGTCACAACGCGGGATCCCCAGACGATGCGCGCCTGCGCAGAGCGGCGCGGCTTGGGCTGGGCAGATTCGATGGCAGGATGGTCTTGCATCAGGTCACCTCTGAATAAGCGGGGTGGGTACCACGGGCA
This sequence comes from Comamonadaceae bacterium, assembly GCA_027486255.1. Taxonomy (GTDB): domain Bacteria; phylum Pseudomonadota; class Gammaproteobacteria; order Burkholderiales; family Burkholderiaceae_C; genus Polaromonas. The sequence goes on along the minus strand of JAIXPL010000067.1, from coordinate 13,232 downwards.
CGGGCGCAGCCGGCACGGGGCCTGGAGGGCTCGAGGGGGCCGAGCCGGCCGAAGGCACTGTCTCGGTCACGGTACGGCCAGGCGCAGTAGGCTTGGGGGCAGGTACAGGAGGAGGCGGGGATACCGAGACCGCGCTGCCCTCGGACGCCGCAGGCGCACTGGCCGCAGGAGAGTCAGCAGCCTGCATGTTGCGCGAGGCCAGGTAATCGGGTACCACATAGACCGCGACGGCGGCCAGGACCAGGACGGCCGCGGCAATCAGAGCCGGGCGCGAGAGCTGCGGCAGCCAGGAAGCCCCAGGGCCGTCCTTGGGATGGCGAAAGGGCTCATTGATACGGCCCTCCACCGTGAGCCGTTGCGTTTGGCCCTTGGGCAGCAAGGCCAGGACCGGGGCGGGGTCCACCTTCAGGCTGCGGCACACCGTCAAAGCCAGGGCGCGGGTGAAGACGGCATCGGGCAGCAGATCATGGCGGTCGGCCTCCAGGGCCTCCAGGCGCCGCACAGGCACCTTCAGGGCCACGGCCAGGGCGGCAATGTGCATGCCCGCGGCCTCCCGGGACATGCGGATCAGGGCGCCTGCGCTGGGCGGCGTCGCTGGCGCAGACACTTCGGCCTGTCCAGGGGCCATGCCCTGATCGGGAACTTCACTCATCGAACAACCCTTTGTCATAAGCCGCCGCCTGAACGCTGCGGCCGAATTCATTTTTCAGCCGGGCGCCCAGGGAGCGCACCAAGACCGGATTATCAGTCTTGCGCGCCGCTTTCACGGCCAACCACAGGCTTTCGGCCGTGGCCGTCTGGCGGGCATGGAGTTCAGCCAGCTGCGCGCCGGCCTCCTGCCACTGCCCGCCCGCGTAAAGCAGCTGGGCCAGCATCAGGCCCAGATCGGGACTGGCGGGCTCCAGGCGCAAGGCCTGGCGCAAGCTGGCCTCGGCCTGCCCTGTCCGGCCCGCACGCCATTGGCACTGGGCCAGAGCGGACCAGGTCTTGGCTGCTTGGGTCAAGCCCGGCTGCGCGAGGGCTCGGTGGAACAGGGCCGCTGCTTCCTCGTGGCGGGCCAGGCTGCGCGGATGCTGGCACAGCATCCAAGCGAAGTTGTGCGCGATGTCCGCATCCCCAGGCGCCAGGGTCAGGGCTTGCTGAAAACTGTCCTCCGCCTGGCTCCACTGGCCCATTCGCAGGTAGACAAGGCCGCGCAGGTTCCAGGCCAGGGCCAGGCGGGGGTCGCTGGCGAGAGCTTGCCGGATCTCCTCCAGCACCACCGTGTCCTGGCCCTGCTGATAGTAGGCCGTGGCCAAGGCCAGGCGCAGCCGGGCGCGCTGACCCGCAGGTGTGTCATCTGGAGCGGTGGCGCGCTCCCTGGGGGCCGCGCTTCCAACTGGTGCGGGCGGCACCGCGCAAGCGGCCAACAGCAGCCCAGCCAGAAGGGCGCAGGCGACAGCAGGCAGCGCAGAGCCCGGCCGCATGTGCCTCAGACCTGGCCAGCGGGCACGCTCACCACCGGAATCTGGCCGAGCATGCCCAGCCGCTGGCTGGCGATGCGCTCCTGCACGCCCGTGCGGTCCTTCACATCACCGGCCAGTTGGCCGCAAGCGGCGTCGATGTCGTCACCCCGGGTCTTGCGCACCGTGGTGACCAGGCCTGCCTCCATCAACAGGGCTGCAAAGGCCTGCACCTGTGGCTGGGGTGAGCGCTTGAGGCCGGAGGCCTCGAAGGGATTGAAGGGAATCAGGTTGAACTTGGCCTGCAGACCCTGCGCGCCATGGCGCTTCATCAGGGCAATCAGCTCGCGCGCATGCTCGGGCTGGTCGTTCACGCCGTCGAGCATGCAGTACTCGAAGGTGATGAAGTCACGCGGGGCAAATTCCTGGTAGCGCGTGCAGGCGTCCAGCAATTCATCGATCGGGTACTTGCGGTTCAGCGGCACCAGGTGGTCGCGAAGCGGATCGTTGGGCGCATGCAGGGAGACGGCCAGGGCCACTGGGCAATCTTGCGAGAGGCGGTCCATCATGGGCACCACGCCCGAGGTAGAGACCGTCACGCGCCGGCGGGACAAGCCGTAGGCATGGTCATCGAGCATGACCTTGAGCGCGGGCACCAACTGAGCGTAGTTCTGCAGCGGCTCGCCCATGCCCATCATCACCACGTTGGTGATCACGCGCTCGCTGCGGCCGAGTTCGCGGCGCAACGTGTGCTCGGCGAACCAGAGCTGGGCCAGGATCTCGGCGGTATCCAGGTTGCGGCTAAAACCCTGGTGGCCGGTAGAGCAGAAGCGGCAACCCACGGCGCAGCCCGCCTGGGACGAGACGCACAAGGTGCCGCGGTCGGTCTCGGGAATGAAGACGCTCTCGATGAGGTTGCCATCGCCCACGTCGAACAACCACTTGACCGTGCCGTCAGCCGATCGCTGGGTGCTGACCACCGGTAGCGCCTGGATGTGCGCGCACCCCGACAGCTTGTCGCGCAGGGACTTGGCCAGGTCGGTCATCTGAGCGAAATCAGTGGCGCCGCGCTGATGGATCCATCGGTAGAGCTGGGTGGCGCGGAAACGCTTTTCCCCCAGCCTCTCGCAGAAGGCGGCCAGGGCATCGAGGTCGAATCCGAGGAGATTGGTGCTCATGAGGCCTTTCCCATCCAGGGCCCGCCAGGGCCATGGGGCAAGCGTAGCGCCGCAACGGTGAAAAACAAGGGGGAGGCGACCGTCTGCTTGGCCTGCCCCAAAAAACACGGGGCCCACAGGCCCCGCGTCAGTGGAGGAGCTTAGCGGGCTCCCCGTTGGCCGTTCAGCGCGAGTAAACGTTCATGCCGGGGAAGAAGAAAGCCACTTCCTGGGCGGCCGTCTCGGGGGCATCCGAGCCGTGCACGGCGTTGGCGTCGATGCTGTCGGCGAAGTCGGCGCGAATGGTGCCGGCGGCAGCCTTCTTGGGGTCGGTGGCACCCATCAGGTCACGATTCTTAGCAATTGCGCCTTCGCCTTCGAGCGCTTGGATCATCACCGGGCCGGAGACCATGAAGTCGACCAGGTCCTTGAAGAAGGGGCGTGCCTTGTGCACAGCGTAGAAGGCCTCGGCCTCGCCGCGCGAGAGGTGGGCCATCTTGGCGGCCACCACCTTGAGGCCGGCGGCCTCGAAGCGGGCGTAGATCTGGCCGATCACGTTCTTGGCGACTGCGTCGGGCTTGATGATGGAGAGGGTGCGCTCGATGGCCATGGATATTCCTTTGGTTTTCTGAAAATCTGTCCGAATGAACAAAGCCCTCTATTTTAGGGCTTCTTGAAGGCCCCAGGCCCGCGGTGGGGCATGCTCAGCCGCGTCCGCGCCCGCCCCGACCACCGCCGGAGCGGTTGCCGCCACCACCGCCACCACCGCCGCCGCTGCGGCGCTGGCCTGTGGCTTGGCGCTGGCGGGTGAAGGTGTCGGCGCCGATGTAGCCAAAAGAGGTCTTCATCGGGTCGGGCTGTCCCCCTGCGCCGGCGCCTTGGGCGCTACCACCGCCGCCGCCACCACCACGGCGCTTCTTGCCACCGCCCTGCCCCTGGCCAGTCGCCTTGGGGGGTGCCGACTGCGGCAGGGACGGACGCGGGCCTTTGCCGCGCCGGCGGTTGTTGCGGCGACCAGCGCCAGCGCCGTCAATGCGACCGGCCTCGTGCTTGCCGGGCGGCGGCTGGAACTCGTAGGGGCCCGCCTCGAAGTCTTCCTCCTGCGGGCCGTCTTGCCCGAAAGCGACCTGCGGCGCGGCGTCATCCGACTCGGTGTCGGCCTGCGGCAGCTGCGCAGGGGGCTTGGACGGCCGCTGGCTGCGCTTGTCCTGCTGCTCGGCCTGGCGCAGCACGCGGGTCAGCGCATCGATGTCACGGTCGTCGAGTTCGACATAAGCGCCGCGCTTGAGGCCGCGCGGCAGCATGAAAGCCCCGTAGCGGATGCGAATCAGGCGGCTCACCGCATGACCGACCGCCTCGAACATGCGGCGCACCTCACGGTTGCGGCCCTCGGCGATGGTCACGCGGTACCAGCAGTTGGCGCCCTCGCCGCCGCCAGCCTCCTCAATGGTGCCGAACTGGGCCTGGCCATCGTCGAGCATGACGCCATCGCGCAGTCTCTGCTTTTCGTCATTGCTGAGCGCACCGAGCACGCGCACGGCGTACTCGCGCTCCAGGCCAAAGCGCGGGTGCATCAGCTTGTTGGCCAGCTCACCCGAGCTGGTGAACAGCAGCAGACCCTCGGTGTTGAGGTCCAGGCGACCGACCGACTGCCACTTGCCCTGAAAGAGCTTGGGCAGCTTGCGAAACACGGTGGGGCGGTTCTGCGGGTCGTCATGGGTGACCACCTCGCCTGCGGGCTTGTGGTAGGCGATGACGCGCGGTGCGGGCGGGGCAATGCGCACGCGAATGGGCTTGCCGTTGACCTTGACCGCATCGCCGAACTGGATGCGCTGGCCAATGTGGGCCGGCTCGTTGTTGACGGAAATGCGGCCCTCGAGGATGAGCTGCTCCATCTCCAGGCGCGAGCCCAGGCCGGCCTGCGCCAGCACCTTGTGCAGCTTGGGGCTCTCGGGCTGGGGCGCGAGCACGCGCTTGGGCAGATCCAGGCTCTGGTCTTCCTCATCGGCATCGAGCTGGCCGGTCACCACGTCCTCGAAACGGTAGGCCTGGCGAGCCACGGCTGCGGATTTGCCACGGCCTCCGGCTTGGCCCCGCCCTTGGCTGGCGCCGGACTGGCGCGGGCCGCGTGTGTCTGGCGCACCGGGCGCGCCCTCATCGGCCGGCCGGCGATCTTCGCGCTGGCCACGGCGCCTTGCGGGTCGCTGGCCACCTGCGGCCGCGTCCTGGCCCGCATCGGTTGCGGCCCGGATGTCAGGAGAAGCGCCACCCGCCTCGGCTTCGCTGCGGGCGATCTCGGAGTCGGCCTGGGGCGCCTGGGCTTGTTCAGAAGGATTCATGGTGGTCAGGGCGCGGAGGGCGCATCCTCGGGGTCGGAAGCTGGCGTCTGGGCTGCATGCGCGGGCGCGGAATCGGTATCAGGCAAGAGCGCATGCTGGGCCGCTGAGCCGTCGACGCCCTCCCCGTCCAGGCCAAGGGCGGCGGGCACGGTGCTCTCGCTCAGCCCGAACTCGATCTGCTCGATCAAGGAGCCCTCAGTGGACCCAGCTTCGAGCGTGGGCAACTGGTCGAGGGTCTGCAGGCCCAGGTCGTCCAGGAACTGTCGGGTGGTGGCGTAGAGCGCAGGCCGGCCCACCGTCTCACGGTGGCCGATGACCTCGATCCAGCCGCGGTCCTCGAGCTGCTTGAGCAGCAGGCTGTTGATGGTGACGCCGCGGATGTCCTCCATGTCGCCCCGGGTGACCGGCTGGCGGTAGGCAATGATGGCCAGGGTCTCCAGCGTGGCGCGGGTGTAGCGGGGCGTCTTTTCAGGCTGCAGCTTGTCGAGGTAGGCGCGCATCTCGGGGCGGCTCTGAAAGCGCCAGCCCGAGGCCACCTGCACCAGCTCAACGCCGCGCCCGGCCCAGTCGTCCTGCAACTCGGCGAGCAGCCGCTTGAGGGTGTCGGCCGCGATCGCACCGTCGAACAGCACTTCCAGCTCGCGCACGGGCAGAGCCTGTGGCGCACAGATGAGGGCTGTTTCGAGGACGCGCTTGGCATCCATCGTGTTCATGAGGTCAGTTCCGAAGCTACTTGGAGGAAACGAGCCGGCCATGCGCCGGATCCAGGGGCCTCGCGAATCGCTCAGGGCAAGGCCGGAAAGTCGGGGAGACTGGGGATCTGCCAGGGCCGCCACGACAGTGGGCGCCTCCAGCTGGATCAGTAACCTATTCTAGCTCAGCGCCGCCCTGCAACCCGAGCCGGTCCAGGGCCTGGCGCATGTCGGCCGGTAACGGTGCTTGCCAGGCGAGCTGCTCGCCCGTGACCGGGTGCACCAAGCTCAATCGCCAGGCATGCAGGGCCTGCCGTGACAGCCCGGCCTGCAGGCGGCCACCGTAGAGCTCGTCGGCCAGCAAGGGGTGGCCCAGGTGCTGCAAGTGCACGCGGATTTGGTGCGTGCGGCCGGTGTGCAGTTTGCAATGCAAGAGGCAGGCCTCGGGGCCGCTGTCCATCAAGCGCACGTCGGTGAGGGCGGGTTTCCCGGCGTGGCGCTCGAGGTCGACCACGGCCATGCGCACGCGCTGGCGCGGATCGCGGCCCACGGCCTGCTCCACCCGCTGCTCGGCAGGACCCTGCCAGGCCTTGTGGGCCAGGGCGATGTATTCCCGGCGCACTTCGCGCGCGGCGATCAGCGCGACCAGCGCCTCCATGACCTCGCGCGTCTTAGCCACGACCATCAGGCCGCTGGTGTCCTTGTCCAGGCGGTGCACGATGCCGGCACGGGGCAAGAGGCGTGCCCCGGCATGGTGGGCCAGCAGGCCGTTGAGCAAGGTGCCGCTCCAGTGGCCAGGCGCCGGGTGCACCACCAGGCCGGCGGGCTTGTGCAAGACCATCAAGTGCGCATCTTCATGCACCACGTCCAGGTCCATGGCCTCGGGCTGGAAGGCCTGGCTTTGCGGTGTGGGCCGCAGCTCGATGCGCAGCAGCTCGCCAACCTTGACCTTGGTGGCGGTCTTGAGCACGGTGCGCCCGGCCAGCTGCACGGCGCCGCCCTCGATCAGCTGCTGCAAATAGTTGCGGGAGAATTCGGGCACCAGTACGGCCAGCGCGCGGTCCAGGCGCTCACCATGCTGGGTCATGTGCACGGGTGCCTGGCGCGACTCGGCCTCAGCCAGGCCCAGGTCGGTGCCTTCGTCCTCGGCCAGTGCAGCCAGAGCGCGCAAAGACTCCGGGTCCGAGTCGGCACCTATAAAATGCAGGTTTCGCCCCGCTGGGGTCATCTCAAGGTCCATCACATGGTTTTTCAAGGATTATCGGCCGCTCGTCGCAGCCGCCTCATGGTGGTGCTGGGAGCCATGGCCCTCGTGGTGGGCTGCGCCAACACCAATGTGGACCCGACGGCCGGCTGGAGCCCCAACAAGCTCTACGCCGAAGCCCGAGACGAAGCGGCCAATGGCGCCTTTGACAAGGCCGTGACCCTGTACGAGAAACTCGAGGGCCGTGCTGCAGGGACCCCGCTGGCCCAGCAGGCGCAGCTGGAAAAGGCCCACACCCAGTACCGCAACAGCGAGCCGGCTCAGGCCGTGGCCACGCTGGACCGCTTCCTGCGCCTGCACCCGGCCAGCCCGGCCGTGGACTACGCGCTTTACCTCAAGGGGCTTGTCAATTTCAATGACAACCTGGGCCTGTTCGGCCGCCTGGCCAAACGCGACCTCTCCGAGAGCGATCAGAAGGCCGCCAAGGACTCCTTTGCGGCCTTCCGTGAACTGGCCTCGCGTTTCCCGGGCTCCAAGTACACGCCCGATGCACGCCTGCGCATGAGCTTTATCGTGAACTCGCTGGCGAAGTCAGAAGTGAATGTGGCGCGCTACTACTACTCGCGCGGCGCCTATGTGGCCGCCGTGAACCGGGCGCAGACCGCCATTGAAGAATTTCGCGACGTACCCGCCGCCGAAGAAGCCATGTTCATCCTGTACCGCTCCTACGACGCCCTGGGCCTGAGCGCGCTGCGCGATGATGCCCTGCGGGTGCTCCAGCGCAGCTACCCGCAAAGCGCTTTCCTGGGCGGCAAGCAGGGCGCGGCGGTCAAGCGTCCGTGGTACCGCTTCTGGTGAACTGGTCCAGGCGCGCCAGCAGTTCCTCCTCGGACTCTAGGCGTTGCATGGGCGGCAAGGCCTTGAGCAGGCGCCGCCCGTAACCCATCTGTACCAAGCGTGTGTCGCAAACCACCAGCGCGCCCTGATCGGTCTCTCGGCGGATCAAGCGCCCCGCCCCCTGCTTGAGCGATACCGCCGCCTCGGGCACAAAGTAATCATTGAAGGCACTGCGCCCCTGGCTCTCGAGGTGGCGCGAGCGTGCCTCGGCCAAGGGGTCGTTGGGCGGGGGGAAAGGCAGCTTGTCGATCACCACCAGCTGCAAGGCGTCACCGGCCACGTCGATGCCCTCCCAGAAAGAGGCCGAGGCCACCAGCACGCAGCCCGGCTCGCCCAGGGAGTCGCCGCGCCGAAAGCGCTCAATGAGCGCGCGCTTGGGGCCCTGGCCTTGAACCAGCACCTCGAGTTCGCCGGTGGCCTGGAAGCGCGCCTGCAGCTGCTCGGCAATGGAACGCAGGGCCTTGAGCGTGGTGGTCAGGACCAGAGTGCGCCCGCCCAGGCGCAGGGCCCAGTCGCCCACCGACTGCGCCACGCGCTGCGAATGCGTAGGGTCTGAAGGCTTGGGCAGCTCGCGCGGCACGTACAGCACAGCCTGTCGCGCGTAATCGAAAGGGCTGCTCACCCGCAGCACCTGCGCCGCCTGCAGGCCGCAGGGTTGGGTGAACCAGGACAGCCGCTCGTCATCGCCCAAGGTGGCCGAGGTGAAAACCCAGGTCTTGCCCGCCTGCGCCGGCCCGAGCAGCCGCTCACCCACGGCCTGGGCAATGTCCAGTGGCGACTCGACCAGCTTGGCCTGCAGGCCGACCTCCAGCCAACGCACGGCCTCCACCGCGCCCGGACCCGCGAAATGGGCCAGCAAGGCAAGCAGTTGCCGGGCCCGCTCGTGCAATCGCACGAAATCGGGGGCCAGTTCGGTGACGGTGTCCAGGGCCTGCACCGCCGCCTCGCAGGCCTCATGCGACTGCGCCAGCGCCTCGGACCAGGCTTGGGGGTCCAGGGTGTCCGGCGCGGCCTCATTCCAGCGAAGGCGCGCGCCCGTGGGCGCTCGGCCTATGGTCAGCCGCAGTTCGCGCCCAGCGCGCTCCAGCCGCCCGGCCACCGCCTGCCAATCCACCAGGCCCCGCGCCAGCTGCAGACCCGTGGCCAGCAGGTCGTGCGCGAGCTCGAGCAATTGGGCCGTGCTGAGGTGACGGCCCAGGAACTGGATGCCGGTCTCGTTGAGCTGATGCGCCTCATCGAAGATGGCCACCCGCACGGTGGGCAGCAGCTCGGCCATGCCCGATTCGCGCACTGCCAAGTCAGCGAAAAACAAATGGTGGTTGATCACCACCACGTCGGCGGCCAGCGCCTCGCGCCGCGCGTGGTTGACGTGGCAGGACTTGAAGCTCGGACAGGCCGAGCCCAGGCAGTTCTCGCGGGTGGAGGTCACCAGGGGAATCACGGCCGAGCGCTCGTCCAGACCCGGCAATTCAGCCAGGTCACCGGTCTGGGTGGACTGCGCCCACTGCTCGATCCGCGAGAGCGCAAATGCCGCCGCGCGCTCGCGACCGCCCTCCAGATGGCGGGCCTGCTGCATGCGGTGGATGCAGAGGTAGCTGCCGCGGCCCTTGAGCAGGGCCGTGGACACCGGTAGGCCCAAGGCCTCGACGAGGCGGGGCAGATCGCGTCCGTACAGCTGGTCTTGCAGGGCCTTGGTGGCGGTAGAGACCATCACACGCTCGCCGCTGAGCAGCGCGGGCACCAGGTAAGAAAAGGTCTTGCCGACGCCGGTGCTGGCCTCCACCACAAGGGCTGCGGGTTCCGCAATGACGCGCGCCACGGCCAAGGCCATCTCACGCTGGCCCTCTCGGGGCTGAAAGTGGTCGGCCGCGCGAGACAGCACGCCATGGGGCTCGAAGGCCTCGGCGACCTGCTGCACCAGGTCCATGCTCAGCGATCCGGGGCCGGCTTGGCAGGCGCAGGCAAGGCAGGCATGGCTGAACGCGCCCGGACCGCCTCCTCACGGTCCTGCTGGCGCTGCGCGGCCTCGCGCTCGCGCTCCTGCAACTGGGCCGCGCGGGCCTGCGCATCGGCTTCACGCTGAAGGCGGGTTTGCTCACGGGCCTGAATCTCCTGTGCGCGGCGCGCAGCAGCTTGAGCGGGCGCATCCGATTGCTCGCGTTCGGCCTGGGCCTCCTGCTTGGCCGCGGAGCGGGCCAGTGCGGCCTTGACGCGGCGCTGGCGCTCAGCCTCATTGAGAACCTGCTCGCGCTTGTTCAGCGCCGCCGTGAGCTCGCGTTCGCGCTCGACCAGTTTCTTCATGCAGGCATTGACGAAAAAGCTGCGCTTGCACGCCTGCTCCTGGGCGTTGAACTCCGCATTCGTGCGCTCTCTATCGGCCAGCAGACGGGCCCGTTCCTGGCTCACCGTCTCGGCAAATCGCTCATCAGGGACTTCGGGGCCCAGGTCCTGGGCGCCAGCCGCAGCGCCGCCGCACACCAGCCCCAGGGCCAGCAGCCAGCGGACCGCAATCGACAAAGAGGGCATCAAGCAGTTTTTCACGTGAGGCTGGTGTCCACCAGGCGGCGTTCGAGGGCCAGGAACTCGGCCGACTGCATCTCGTTGAGACGCGAGGCGGTGCGGGGAAACTCGTGCGACAGCGGGCCCTGGGTGTAGAGCTGCTCAGGCTGCAAGGCCGCCGACATGATGAGCTTGACGCGGCGGTCATAGAGCACATCCACCAGCCAGGTGAAGCGCCGGGCCTCGGAGGCCATGTTCACGGGCATGTGGGGCACGTTGGAGAGCAGCACAGTGTGGAACTGGTTGGCGATTTCAAGGTAGTCATTTTGCGACCGCGGACCGCCGCAGAGCTGTCGAAAGTCGAACCACACCACACCGCCGGCCTTGCGCAGGGCTCGGATCTCGCGCGCCTCAATGTGCAAGAGGGGGTCTTCGTCATGGGCTTCGGCCAGGCGCTCAAAAGCCTCGCGCATGGCCGCGTCGGCTTCGGCACCCAAGGGGCAGTGGTAGAGCTTGAGCTGCTCCATGGTGCGGCGGCGGTAGTCGGTGCCGTTGTCCACGTTCACCACGTCCAGGCGGGCCTTCAGGAGTTCGATGGCCGGCATGATCCGGTCGCGGTGCAGACCGCCCGGGTACAGACCGTCAGGCTCGAAGTTGGAGGTGGTGACGAAACCCACGCCATTGCTGAAAAGCGCATCGAGCAGGCGGTGCAGGATCATGGCGTCGGTGATGTCCGCCACATGGAATTCATCGAAGCAAATCAGCCGAAAGCGCTTGGCCATGCGCTTGCCGAGTTCGTCCAGGGGGTTGACTGTGCCCTGCAGCTCGCGCAGTTCACGGTGCACCTCACGCATGAATTCGTGGAAATGCAGACGTGTCTTGCGCTGGATGGGCACGGCATTGAAGAAGCAGTCCATCAGGAAACTTTTGCCCCGCCCTACCCCACCAAACATATAGACGCCGCGCGGAATCTGCGGCCGGGACAAGAGCTTCTTGAAGGCGTTGGAGCGCTGGCTCTTGTAGGCCGCCCAGTCCTGGGCACAACGCTCCAGGGCTGCGACCGCGCGCAATTGGGCAGGATCGCTCTGGTAACCCCGGCTCTGGAGTTCTGCTTCGTAGGCGGCGCGCACGGACATCGTGAGAAAAAGTAATGCGGAATAAAGAAACCCGGGCAGGGCCCGGGCTGAGAACTGTACCCCCAATGCGCCAAAGGCGCTGAAGGGGGGGCAGGCGCCTTAGAAGTTCAGCGTGCGCTTGTCCACGGCCAGGGCCGCTTCCTTGGTGGCCTCAGACAAGGAGGGGTGCGCATGGCAGATGCGGGCGATGTCCTCGGCGCTCGCGCGGAACTCCATGGCCACCACGGCCTCGGCGATCAGCTCGCTGGCCATGGGGCCGACGATGTGCACACCCAGGATTTCATCGGTCTTGGCATCGGCCAGGAACTTCACCATGCCGGTGGTATCCCCCAGGGCGCGCGCACGGCCGTTGGCCAGGAAGGGGAAGGTGCCGGCCTTGTACGCCACACCGTCGGCCTTGAGCTGCTGCTCGGTGCGGCCGACCCAGGCAATCTCGGGGCTGGTGTAGATCACCCAGGGAACGGTGTTGAAGTTCACATGACCGTGCTGGCCAGCGATGCGCTCGGCCACGGCCACGCCCTCTTCCTCGGCCTTGTGCGCGAGCATGGGGCCACGCACCACGTCGCCCACGGCCCACACGCCGGGCAGGTTGGTCTTGCAGTCAGCGTCCACCAGAATGTCGCCGCGCTCGCCCAGCTTCAGGCCCACCGCCTCGGCATTCAGACCGATGGTGTTGGGCACGCGGCCGATGGAGACGATGAGCTTGTCAGCCTCCAAGGTCTGGGCCTCACCCTTGGCGTTGGTGTAGGCAATCGCGACGCCCTTCTTGGAGGTCTTGACCTCGCCGACCTTGACGCCCAGCTCGATCTTCAGGCCCTGTTTGTCGAAGGCCTTCTTGGCTTCTTTGGCAATTTGCTCGTCGACCGCGCCCAGGAAGGTGGGCAGACCTTCGAGGATGGTGACCTCTGCACCCAGGCGGCGCCAGACCGAGCCCATTTCCAGGCCGATCACGCCCGAGCCAATCAGCGCCAGCTTCTTGGGCACGGCGCCGATGCGCAAGGCGCCGTCGTTGGACAACACCGTCTCTTCATCGAAGGGCACGCCCGGCAGCGCACGGGCGTTGGAGCCGGTGGCCAGGATGATCTGCTTGCCGGTCAGGCTCTCTTCGGTCTTGCCGGCCACCTTGATCTCGTAGCCGCCCTCAGCGGCCTTCACGAAAGAGCCGCGGCCGTGGAAAAAGGTGACCTTGTTTTTCTTCAGGAGGTACAGGATGCCGTCGTTGTTCTGTTTGACGACGCTGTCCTTGCGGCCAATCATCTTGGCCACGTCCATCTTCACGTCTTTGAGGCTGATGCCGTGGTCTGCGAAGTGGTGGTTGGCCTGCTCAAAGTGCTCGCTGGACTGCAGCAGCGCCTTGGAGGGGATGCAGCCCACATTGGTGCAGGTGCCGCCCGGCGCCGGGCCGCCCGCGGCGTTCTTCCACTCGTCGATGCAGGCCACGTTCATGCCCAGCTGGGCCGCACGGATGGCGGCAATGTAGCCGCCAGGGCCGCCACCGATGACGATGACGTCGAATTGTTTGCTCATGGGGTGTTCCAGTTCAGTTGCAGGTCGTGCCGAACGCGCCGTCTCTCAACCCAGCACACGCCGCGGAACCGGCTCAGCCGGGCCGCAGGCGTGGCCCCCTGCAAGGGGGAAGGCGAAGCGACACGCAGTGCGCGCAGCCTGGGGGTGTCTCAATCAAATATCAAACAGCAGGCGGGCCGGGTCTTCCAGCGCCTCCTTCATGGCCACGAGACCCAGCACGGCTTCGCGGCCGTCGATGATGCGGTGGTCATAAGACATGGCGAAGTAGTTCATGGGGCGAACCACCACTTGGCCGTTTTCCACCATGGCACGGTCTTTGGTGGCATGCACACCCAAAAT
>JAIXPL010000078.1 GCA_027486255.1 Comamonadaceae bacterium | reverse complement strand
CGGGCGTGCTTGATGATGCCGCCGATGTAGTACAGGGCGAAGTCCGACAGGCCCGCATAGCCGTCACCGGCGAACAGGTTCTTGCCGTCTTTCCAGATGGACTGGTGCACGTGCATGCCCGAACCGTTGTCACCGGCGTAGGGCTTGGGCATGAAGGTGGCGGTCTTGCCGTAGGCATTGGCCACATTCCAGACCACGTACTTCAGGACCTGGGTCCAGTCGGCGCGCTCAACCAGCGTGCTGAACTTGGTGCCGATCTCGTTTTGGCCGGCGCCCGCCACTTCGTGGTGGAACACCTCGACCGGGATGCCCAGCGATTCGAGAATCAGGGACATCTCGGCACGCATGTCCTGCGTGCTGTCGACCGGGGGCACGGGGAAATAACCGCCCTTGGTGGTGGGACGGTGGCCACGGTTGCCGCCTTCGAGTTGCTTGCCGGTGTTCCAGGGGGCTTCGTATTCGTCGATGGCAAACATCACGTTGCCGGGCTCGTTGCTCCAGCGCACGCCGTCGAAGATGAAGAACTCTGGCTCGGGACCGAAGTAGGCGGTGTCACCGATGCCCGAAGCCTTCAGATAGGCTTCAGCGCGCTTGGCGATGGAGCGCGGGTCACGGTCGTAGGACTTGCCGTCGCTGGGCTCGACCACATCACACTGCAGAAACAGCGTGGTTTCTTCGAAGAAGGGGTCGATGTTGGCGGTGTTCGGGTCGGGCATGAGCTGCATGTCCGAAGCCTCGATGCCTTTCCAGCCGGCGATGGACGAGCCGTCGAAGGCGTGGCCAGAGCTGAATTTGTCTTCGTCGAAGTGCGAGACAGGCACGGTCACGTGCTGTTCTTTACCGCGGGTGTCGGTGAAGCGGAAGTCAACAAACTTGACCTCGTTCTCCTTGACCATTTTCATCACGTCTGCGACGGTCTTAGCCATCAAAATCTCCTGTGGGCTGGATGGTGGGGTTAAAAATCTCTTTGGTGCGATGCAGTTTCTGTGCCAAAGCGACAGAGGCATCCTCAAGCGCAACCGCGCATTGTGCCGCGAACTGCACCGGTTTTAAGCCATGAAACCATGAAAATGCGGAGCGTGACGCCTGATGTGCACCAATAAAGGGCAAATAAAGCCCCAACATGGGGCAATTCGGCACAGCGGTCAGCGCACCAATTCGGGGCCAAGCCTCAGCTCAAAGTGCTTGAGCCCGGCCAGCAGATCCGCATAGGCCGCATCGATCACGGCCGCCTCGCCCTTGACCCCCAACTCGATGTGGCGGCCGTACTGCGGATGGTCCACGCTGGGCAAGCTGAACACGCGGATGGCGGGATGCCCGGCTTCGAGCGATTCCATCAGAGGGGTCAACGTGGACTCCATGGCCCCGAAGACGATCACCGACTTCTCGACCTTGGCGCTCTGGCGCTGGTGCTGTGCGTAATGCGTGTCCAGCACCCACTCCATCATGGGCCAGGCCATCACCGGAAAGCCCGGCAGGAAATGCACGGCACCCTCACCGGCCCTGCAGCTGAAACCCGGAATCTTGTTGTAGGGGTTGGGAATGATGGCTGCGCTGGCGGGGAACACGCCCATATTCAGTCGGTGCACGTTGTCAGACCGGTCGGGGTCAAAGGCCACGCCTTGCTCACGGGCCGTGTCTTTCATGCGTTCGATGATGAGCAGTTCGGCCTCGGGATGCAGGCGCAGGTCCTCGCCCAGGGCGCGGGCAGCGCACTGGCGGGTGTGGTCGTCCGGGGTGGCGCCGATGCCGCCGCAGGAAAAAACCACGTCACCCCGCGCGCGCGCATCTTCGAAGGCCTGGGCCAGCGTGCCGGTGATGCGCGCCGGATCATCGCCCACGTAATGGGCATAACTGAGGGGCAGCCCTCGGGCCCCGAGGAGCTCGATGG
Organism: Comamonadaceae bacterium; assembly: GCA_027486255.1. Taxonomy (GTDB): domain Bacteria; phylum Pseudomonadota; class Gammaproteobacteria; order Burkholderiales; family Burkholderiaceae_C; genus Polaromonas. Next base: position 10,011 of record JAIXPL010000078.1, on the reverse strand, counting down.
CCTTGGCCATGTGCTTGTCGGCACGTTTGCCGGAGAGGATCTCGTCGCCGACGATGATGAGGCCGAAATGGGGAGTCATGGGCTGGAAGGGCTGCAGCGGCACAGGGCCGCCAAAGGAAGGTTCGGCATGAAGGTTCGGCATGCGCCGTGATCAGCTGGAAGTATCGCCGCCGGCAGCGCCCGGCGCTGGCAGTTGGGCATCACCGAGGTGTTCGGCCTGTGCGGCCAGGGGGCCTGCGCCTTCGCGCTGCCGGCGCAGCTGCGCGAGAGCCGCCAGGGCATAGTGCACGAACCAGAGGGACGAAAACGCAAAGACCAGGGTGTAGATCCAGATGGCCACAGGCACCAGCACCGGGGCCATGGCGATGAACATGGCGCCCGAGGCCCAGAGCACGCTCGGCAAGGCGCCCAGGTAGCCGGTGATCAGGCCAATGCCCAGCAGCTTGAAGCGGTGCTGTGCCAGCAGGGCCTGTCGCTCCTCAACGCTGGCATGGTCGGCCAGTGCCTCGTAGGTCATCACCCGGTAGGTCAGCCAGCCCCAGATGAGCGGCGGCAAGATAAAGACCAGCGGCGGCACCAGCCACAAGGGCACTGACAGGAGCAGGGCCAGGCAGGCGGCCAGCGTGGAGCCCATGGACCAGGCCAGACCGCCCAGGAAAGAGCCCCCCTTTCGGCGCACCAGGCCGTGAAAACGGCGCTCGCTCACCAGGGACACCATGGCCGGCATCATGAACATAGCCACCACCAGCAGCGAGGCCACCACAATGAAGGGAATGGCGGCAAACAGCAGCAGGGCCGGCGCCAGCACCAGCCGCAGACCATCGAGCCCCAAGCTGCTGAACCACTGGCCCAACCAATCGGCCCAAGCCCAGCCCATGAGCTGGATACGGATGAAGTCGACCGCATCGTTCCAGAAAACATAGCCCAGTCCCAACGCGGCCAGCACCATGAGCGCCAGCGGCAGAAAGGACAGCGCGATCACCCGCGGGTGCAGGCAATACACCGCGGCGCGCCAAAAGGCATCGATCACCAGTTTCATGAGCGCCTGTGTTCCTGTGCCGACTCAGTCCCGCCCGGCCAGGCGCTTGAGGCCCAGCCACTGCTGCGCCCACAGACCGCGGCCATAGTCGCGCTGCTGCTCGATCTGGTCGCGCACACCGGTGGGGCCAAAGCCGCCTTCAAAGCGGGCGGTGCCAAAGAGCATGTCCCACCAGGGCAGCAGCACGCCGAAGTTATGGTCACCGTCGGCCACGCTGTGGTGCGAGCGGTGAAAACGCGGGCTGACCCACAAGCGCTCGCCCCAGCGGCCAAAGCTCAGGCGAAGATTGGCATGCTGGAAGCTCTCGCTGAGCTGGCCTAAGGCAATGAGCACCATGAACTGCTGCGGCCCCACCCCAATGAGCTGCGCAGCCAGCACCAGCAGCACATCGACCAAGATGTCGTCGAGGAAGTGGTTGCGGTTGTCGCTCCACATGGTCATCTGGCGCTGCGAATGGTGCAGCGCATGCAATTGCCACCACCACCGCAGGCCGTGCTGCCCGCGGTGCAGCCAGTAAGCAATGAAGTCGAAGACCACCAGGTAGATCAGGAAGCTCACCAGGGGGGTGTCGGTCACACTGGGCCAGAGCTGGTCGAGGTGGAAGGTCTGACCACCCGCCGTTCGCCAGGCACCGAACAGGCTGTTGAACAGCGGCTCCAGCAGGAAAAACAGCCCCAGCCTGAACAAGCCCAGACGGTGGATCAGCGTGTAGGCCATGTCCACCCGCACCGCTGCGCGGTCGGTCACCGGCTCGACGGGGCGCAGCCGCTCCAGAGGGCCAATCACCAGCAAGAGCACGACCAATTGCATGAGGCCCAGCAGCAGCCAGCCCGTGGCGGCGTAGCCGTCTTCCAGGAGGTTGCCCAGCCCCAGTTCAAACAGCCAGGGGGCCGCGGCCTCGAAGACAGTGGCCTGCACGGCCATGAAGCCATCGGCCAGGGCGGTGAGCAAGTCATTCATGAGCGAGCCCCTGCAGGGGCCGGCTGCGTGGCGATCCAGTGCTTGTAGCTGGGGTGCTCGCGCAGCGTGGCAAAACAAAAGCCGCGCGCCTTCAGGCCCAAGATCAAGGGCTCGAGCACGGCAGGCGCCCAGGGGTCCTGGCGCGACCAGATGCCCAGGTGCGCCATCAGCACGTCGCCTGGCCGGATCTGGGCCAGCGCACGGGCCAGCAGCTGCGCATTGGGATGGGTCTGGCTGGAGAGTTCATCGCCCAGAAAGCCAGCTGCCGACCAGCCCACATGCTGGTAGCCGCAGGCTTGGGCCGCTTGCAGCAGGGCCGGGGAGGTTTTCCCGCCGGGCGCTCGAAACAGGGGCAGCGGCGCCTGGCCCGTGAGCTCGGACAGGCGGCGGCTGGCGCGGTGCAGCTCCTCGCAGTACTGAGCGGCCGTCCACACCTGGGTCTGGCCTTGTTGGGGGCCCGCTGAGGCACGCACCTTGAAGCGGGCCTGCCCGTCCTGAGGTGGCAAGTCGGCCAGCCAGTACACATGGTCATGCGTGTGGCTGGCAAACACGTGGCCTTCCTGGGCACGGGCCTTCCACCAGGTCGCCCAGGCCTGGCCCAGGCTGCCGTCTCCCGTCTGAGTGCGCTCGTGCGCCGCAAAGAAGCTCACAGGCACCTGGTGCCTGTTCAAGACCTCGGCGATCAGGGGCGCGACGCCCATGTGGCCGGTGTCCAAGGTCAGGTAAATCGGCTTGCCTTGGCCTGAACAGGCGGCCTGCAGCGGCGCGCCCAGCAGCAGGCCGGCCGCCAGGGCCAAGAGCGTGAGCAGGCGCGGGCGCAGCGGGCGCCCTGCCCGTTCAGCGCGGAGCGTGATCCAGCGTCCAGACACCATGAGGACTCTTTCCGACCTTGACCTGGCGCAGCATGCGACCGCTGCTCAGGTCCACCACCGACAGACGCCGGGCCCAGCGCGAAGTTACGTAGAGGGTCTTGCCGTCGCGCGAGACGTCCATGCAATCGGGCCCGCCCGGCACCTTGTACTCCTGCACCACCTTCAGGGCCTGCATATCGATTTTGCTGACGGTGTTGGCCACGCGGTTGCTCAGCAGCAGGTGGCGACCGTCGCCCAGCGCGCGGAAGGCGTGAGCCCCGTCGCCCGTCTTGAGGCTGCGCAAACGCACGGGCTCCTTGCCCGAGACGTCGAACAATTCCACCGAGTCAGACCCGGTCAGCGCCACCAGAATTTGTTTATCGCCAGGCAGTCCGTACAGGTCGGCAGGCATGGGGCCGGTCTTGATGCGCCACTTGATGGCTTGGCTCGCCAAGTCAATGGCCACCAGTTCGTCGCTGTCCTGCATGGTCGAGTAGACCGTGGTGCTGCGGCTGTCAATCCAGAGGTGGCTGGGCGTCTTGGCTGTGGGGATGCGCTTTTTCAACACAGGCGCCTGGCCGTCCCAGCGGTAGATGTCCACATGGTTGAGCCGGTTGGCGGCGGTGACAAACCACTTCATGTCTGGCGAGAAGCGCAGGTGGTAGGGATCCACGATATCGCGCAACGTGCGTTGCAGCTCGCCCGTGCGGGGATCAATGAAGGTCAGCGAATCCGACAGCGCATTGGCCACGATCACCGATTTCTCGTCGGGCGTCAGGTACAGGTGGTGCGGCTCCTTGCCCGTGGTAACGCGCCGGGTCTCGGTCCAGGTGGCCGGATCGATGACGCTCACGTTGCTGTCCAAGGAGTTGAGCACAAACACCGGTGCAAGGGTCTGGGCCCGCACATTCAGGCCGCTCAGACCCATGGCTGCCATTGCGAGCAGGGCTCGTCGGGAAACAAACGTCACAAATCTCTTTCGGTGAAGGGCCTGCGCACCCCGGGGTACACCAGGCAAAGCGCCAGTTGAGGGAAAAACGAAACCAAGTTTAACGGTCACTTTCGGTGCACAAGGCCCACAGGCCGCGTCAGGCCGACAAGAGGCCGGGGCATTTACACACGGATGCGTTCCAGGTCGTCGGCCCCGAGCCAGCGCCATTGGCCAGGCGCCAGGTCAGTGGGCAAGGACAGGCCGCCGATGCGCGCGCGGTGCAGCCGCTCCACCCGGTTGCCCACGGCCGCCAGCATGCGCTTGACCTGGTGGTACTTGCCCTCAGTGAGCGTCAGGCTCAGGGCGCATTCGCCGGTGGCCTCGCAGGCGGCAGCGCGCACGGGCTTGGGATCGTCCTCGAGCACCACGCCGGCCAGCAATCGCTCTAGCTGGTGGCCGGTCACGGGATGCTTGGTCGTGACTTCATACACCTTTGGCACATGGTGCCGGGGGGAACTCATGCGGTGGATGAACTTGCCGTCGTCCGACAGCAGCAGCAGGCCTGTGGTGTCCTGGTCCAACCGGCCCACCGCCTGCACCCCGGCTGCTGCGCCGCCGCCACGCTGGCGAATGGGGCCGGGCAAGAGGGTGTAGACGCTGGGCCAGGCGCCGGGCTTTTGCGAGCATTCGTAGCCGGCCGGCTTGTGGAGCATCAGGTAAGCCTGAGCCTGGTACTGCCAGGCCACCCCCTGCACATGGAACACCAGGCCCTCGGTCTCCACCAACTCGCTGGCGTCCTGGCAGCTGCGGCCGCCTAGGCTCACCAGCCCCTGCTGGACCAGACCGGCGCAGACGCGGCGGGTGCCGAAACCTTGGGAAAAAAGAATGTCCTGGAGAGCTTGCTGGGGCATCCGCCGATTGTCACCGGGCGCGCGCCTACTCGACCGGCTGCTCGGCTGCGGCGTAGGTGATCAGCTGGTAGCCAAAGCCGTGGATGGAGCGCAGGCGCAGGGCCGAGGGCTCGCCCAGCCCCAGGCGGGAACGGATGCGGGAGATGTGCACATCCAGGGTGCGAGAAAAAGGGTCATCCTCGCGGCCCCAGATTTCCTGCATGAGGCGATCGCGGGAGAGCGAGCGGTCGCAATTCTCGAAAAGGTAACGGGCCAGCTCGAACTCCTTGCCCGAGAACTGTGCCTCCCCGCCGGCCCAGGTGATGCGGCGCTCCATGGGGTCGAAGGTGTAGCCCAGAAAGGTCTGCAGGGCACTGTGGTTACGTGCGACCGGATAAACCCGGCGCTGCAGGGCCGCCACCCGCGCCAGGAACTCGGCCGGTCGCACGGGTTTGATGCAATAGTCCTCGGCACCGGCCTCCAGCGCGGCCACGATGGCCTGCTCGTCATGGACACCCGTCAGGAAGATGACCGGCACCTCCTGCTGAAAGGTGCCACTTCGCAAATGCTTGAGGACGGTCAGGCCATCGTCGTCGGGCAGTTTCCAGTCAAAGACGAAGAGGTCGAAGGTGTGGCGCTTGAGCGCGGCGCTGAAGGCCTTGGCACTGGGGAAGATGGCGCCCGAATGACCATGGGACTCGATCATTTGCAGGACATGGCGGGCCAGCGTCGCATCGTCCTCAAGAATGCCGATATGCATGCAGCATTTCCTCCTAAAAAAATCAAATTGAATTATGTTGCGTACTGTAATGGGCCTCGGATTTAGAATCAGAAATTAACAATAAGTAACGATTAGTCGGTAACAATAAATAACGATTAGTCGGCAAATATTTTCTGTTCACGTCCTCGGGCCTAGTCCCATTGCCCATCTCCCCCAAGACCGCCAGGCCATGACCCCTCTGCTCTTCGGCATCGATACACAGAAACTCTCCGACCTCGGCGTGTTGCACCTCAAAGGGCTAGAGGAAGCCGACTCCCTGGATGCCAACCGCCTGAGCAGCGAGGAGCACCTGGCCACCGTGGTGGAACTGTCCAAGATTGCCGACGGCACGCGCCAGGAAGTTCAGCGCTTTACGCTCTGATCCGGCTTTCAGGCCACACCCATGCGCCCGATGGCGTGCCCGAAAGGGCACGCCATTTTTACTTCGGATGCACGCGCACCAGCACCGCCAGGCGCCGGGCACCCACCGCGAGTGTCAGCTTCAGCGGCAGCGCTTGGTCCGGCTCGGCGCTCAGCGCGAGCCGCAACTGCGCGGGATCAAAGCGCAGCCACGCTGGCAAGGGTGAGCCATCTGGCCTGCTGGCCTGGATTCTGGCGCCCTGGCGTGCCAGGGCACTCACCGAAGGGGGCAAGGGCAAAAGAATGTCTGTCCCTGCCAGCGCCTGGCCCGGGGGCAGGTTCACGGCCAGCACCAAGGGGGGCTCCTCCGCTTCATTGACCAGCTGCAGCTCGAAGGACACACCCGGCCCCCCGCCGATGACGGCCTGCGGACTGAGCGATGCCGCACGGGCGACAGCCGCCGCATCCGGGCCCACCAGCGGCGCAGGTACCCCCGCCTCTGGCAAGGCCAGACTCCGGCGCGTACCTGTGAGGTCGGCGGCCACCATGTGCGCCTGGCTCGGGTCGGCGCTGACCGCGATCGGGCGGTCCGTGACCGTGAGCGTGCCGTTGACCGGCGCAAAGCTGTAGTTGGCTGCCGCCAGCGAGCCGGTGCTGGCCACAATCGTGTAGCTGCCCACCGCGCTCTGGTCCGTGGCCGCGCTGCTGGCCGAGGCCGTGCCGCTCACGCCGGCCGTGCTGGCGTTCTCGCCGTTGACGTAACCGGTGATGGTCTGCGTAAAGCTCGGGTTGGCATCGCCATAGAACCGGCTCTTGGCATCGGCCGTCACGCTCAGCGGGGCGCGCGTGATGCTCGCTGCCACCGATTTGGTGGTGGCATCGAGCACGTAGTCGCTGGCCTGGGAGCTGCGGCTGCCGGTGATCCCGGCAATGCTCAGGCCAGAAACCGCAAGCGAATTAGCGCCGGCCACACTGGCCGCGTTGAAGGCAACCCCGGTCGCACTCAGGCTGGCAGCTGTGTCGCCTGAGACCAGACCGCTGATGCTCCAGCTCGGGTTAAAGCCCGCTGGGGCCGTGGTCGTGCCGTCGTAGACCTTGGTCACCCCGGTGTTGGTGAGCGTGGGCGTGAGCGTGGCCGCCGTGATGGTGACCGGCGCGTTGGCCGCGTTCAGCGTGGGCAGCTGGTAGTTGGCTGCCAGCCCACCGCCCGTGCCGTCGGCCAGGGTCAAGGCACTGATGAACTTCCCAGAGGTGGCCACGTGCGCGTCGCTGGCCACCGCCCCGGTGTAGCTCAGGGTTTGGCTGCCCACCCCCGTGGTGATCGTCACCGCCCCCGTCAGACCCGTCGTGCCCTCATACACCTTGCTCGCCGACAGACCGACGGTGCGGGGCGTGATCAGGGCCGAGGTGGCCACGCCCGTCTGATTGGACAGGGCATAGTTGGCGGCGTCCGCGCCGCTGAGGGTGTGGCTCAGGTTCAGGGTTTTGCTGAGCTCGACGTTGGCGCTGTTGAAGCTGGCGCTGGTGCTCAAAGCCAAGGCGTCGTTCGCCAGCCCGCCCACCAGGCTGCCCGCCGCGCTGAGGCTGGCGGTGGTCGAGCCGTCGTAGGCTTTGCTGCTGGCTGTCAGACCCGAGACCGTCAAGGTCTTGGTCCCCACGCTGAGGGAGCCGTTGGTGACGCTGCTGGTCTGGTAGCCCAGCGCCGACAAGCTGCTGGCCTGGACCCCATAGGTGCCCACCCTGAGCTGGTTGGCTCCGGAATACAGAGGCGAGAGCACGCCAAAGCTGCTGGCCGTGTCGCCGTTGACCAGGCCTGTGGCGCCAGCGAGGCTGAAGCTGGGCACGGTGTCGCCGTAGCTCATGCTGGCGTTGGAGACAGTGCCCGTGACCGAGGGCTGCTCGCGGTAGAGCGCTTGGACCACATCGGACCCCAGGGCCGTGGTGAAGCCCGCTGTCACCGTGCCCGAGGCGTTGATGCTGGTGTTGTAACGAAAGCGACCCGTGGCCGAACCCACCAGGCTGCTCAGCCCGGTGCTGCCCGAGACGCTGCCGCTGTACAGGGCCATGGTGCCGCCCGTGCCTGCGCTCAGCGTGGGCGAACCCGTGACCACGATGTTGCCGGTGGCGCTGCTGCCGCTGCCCCCGGCAGCCGCGCTGGTGCCGGCCGCCAGGCGCAGGGCTGCACCCGACGGGCTGGTAGTGGAGACGGACCCGGCCAGAGTCAGGTCGCCGCTGGCCGTGCGGACGAACACATCGTCTGCCGACCAGACGCTGCCAAGCTGCATGCTGCTGGCATCCAGAAAGGAGACGGCACCGGTGCGCGCGGTGCTGCTGCCGGCGGTGAGGCTGGCCACGTTGTTAGAGGCGTGGGCGAGCGTGAAGCTGCCAGCGCCCTGCAGATCCAGGGCGCTGGCACTGAGCGCGGCCGACTGGGTCACCGCGCCCGAGGCATGGAGGCTGATGTTGTTGCCGCCGCTGCCGGCGTTCAAGGCCCCATTGAGGGACAAGCCCCCGCCATAGAGGGTGATGGGGCCGGCGATGTGGATGGCCGAGGCCACGCTGAGATTGGTGTCGGCACTGCCATCGGCGCTGGAGGCCTTGCCAATGGTCAAGCCCCCTAAAGTAGCGCCCCAGGTCCAGCCCGAGGTCGAGAAGGCGCTGCTGAAGTCGTTGCCAGTGGGCTGGATACGCAGGGCACCCGCGCCTGAAAAGCCGCTGCTGGCCGTGCTGGGCGCATTGTTCGACAGCACCAGCGTGCCGCCTGAGACGGTGGTGGCGCCCGTGTAGCTGCCGTTGGCCGTGAGGGTCAGCGTGTTGCTGCCCTCCTTGGTGAGCGCACCCGAGCCACTCATGGCCTGCGAGAGGCTGATGTCGTCTGAGCGGTTGAACACCAAAGTGGCATCGTTGGTGATGCTACCCGAGCCGAGCGCACCCTCCGTGCCGCCCGCACCCACCTGGAGGGTTCCGGCGCTGAGGGTGGTGCTGCCCGTGTAAGTGCTGTTGCCATCCACCGTGAGCGTGCCCGCACCCGCCTTGGTGAAGCGGGCCGTGCTGCCCGAGATCACGCCGCTGTAGGTGCTGGCGCCGCTTTGCGTGACCGTCAGGCCCCGGCCCGTGGCCAGCGTCAGGCCTCCGCTGCCCGTCAAGCCCGTGCTGGTGATGGCCACATCGCCCGTGGTGCCGTTTGTCGTTGTGAGACCCGCGTTAAGCGTGACGGCACCGCCATGCAGCGTGATCGGGCCGGCTATGTTCACCCCGTAGCTGGCCGCCACCGTGAGCGCTGCGGTATTGCCGCTTTTACCCAGGGTCAGCCCTGTCAGCGCAGTACCCAAGGTCCAGCCACTCGTGGAGAAACCACCACTGTCAAACGAGGTCGAGCCGCTCAGAGGCTCGATGGTCAGCGTACCCGTGCCCAGCACTTGGTTGGTGCTGCCGGTGCTGGCCGTGAAGCTATTGGCCCGCAGCGCGATGTTCCCGCTCTGCCCGGAAGCGGCCCCGAGCGTGTTGGTGCCCGAACCCTGAATCGCCAGGCCTTCGCTGGAGGCGTTCAGGCCCGCCGTGCCCACCAGCGTGAGACTGCCCGAGGCGGATCTGACCGCCCCGCCGCTTTCGATGCGGATGCCGTCGTTGTCGGTGCCGCCCGCGCTCTTGCCGCCACCCGTGCCCGTGATGGTGACCGCGCCGCTGCCCGTGCCGCTGGCGGTAGAGCCGGAGATCAGCACACCATGGTTGGTGGCGCCCGTGCTGCCACCGCCTCCGCCTGTGCCCGTGATGCTCAGTGTGCCGCTGGCGCTCACGGTCACGCCTTCGAGGGAAACGCCCCAGTTCAAGCCATTGCTGGAGGCATTCGACGCGCCCACCCCGGTCAGGCTGACGTTGCCACCGGTGATGCTCGCACCAAAGGCCCGCACGCCAATGCCGTAGGCTCCCCCGGTGATGCTGCTGCGGCCGCGTAAAGATACCGCACCGCTACCTGCGTTGAGGCTGGTCTGGCTGTTGAGGTTCAGGCCTTGGCCAACGGTGCTTACGGCGTCTCCCGCCAGTGGATCGGCATTGCCACCACCCATGACGATGTCTCCACCGCTGGTGCTGATGCTGGTGCTGGTGGTCGAGGTGCCGGCATTGAGTTGAATCGCTCCCGCACCACTGCCGTCGCTGTCGGACCAGTAAGTGACGCTGCCGCCGCTGCTCGAGACCTGCGTGCTGCTGCCCTGCGTGAT
>JAIXPL010000076.1 GCA_027486255.1 Comamonadaceae bacterium | reverse complement strand
CGCCGGCCTGGACGTCAAGCGCATCATCAACGAGCCCACGGCTGCGGCCCTGGCCTTTGGCCTGGACAAGCAGAGCAAGGGCGACCGCAAGATCGCCGTGTATGACCTGGGCGGCGGCACGTTTGACGTGTCCATCATCGAGATTGCCGACGTCGACGGAGAAAAGCAGTTCGAGGTGCTCTCCACCAACGGCGACACCTTCCTGGGCGGCGAAGACTTCGACCAGCGCATCATTGACTTCATCATTGCCGAGTTCAAGAAAGACCAAGGCGTCGACCTTTCCAAGGACGTGCTGGCCCTGCAGCGCCTGAAGGAAGCAGCCGAGAAAGCCAAGATCGAGCTCTCGTCCTCGGCCGCCACCGACATCAATCTGCCTTACATCACGGCAGACGCCACCGGCCCCAAGCACCTGAACATCAAGATGACGCGTGCCAAGCTCGAGAGCCTGGTCGACGAGCTGATCGAGCGCACCATCGAGCCCTGCCGCGTGGCCATCAAGGACGCTGGCGTGAACGTCAAGGACATCCATGACGTGATCCTGGTCGGCGGCATGACCCGCATGCCCAAGGTGCAGGAGAAGGTCAAGGAGTTCTTCGGCCAGGAGCCGCGCAAGGACGTCAACCCCGACGAGGCTGTGGCCGTGGGCGCCGCCATTCAGGGCCAGGTGCTCTCGGGCGACCGCACCGACGTTCTGCTGCTCGACGTCACCCCCCTGTCCCTGGGCATCGAGACCATGGGCGGCGTGATGACCAAGATGATCAAGAAGAACACCACGATCCCGACCAAGTTCGCGCAGACCTTCTCCACTGCCGAAGACAGCCAGCCGGCCGTGACCATCAAGGTGTTCCAGGGCGAGCGCGAGATCGCGGTGGCCAACAAGGGCCTGGGTGAATTCAACCTCGAGGGCATCCCGCCGGCACCGCGCGGCACGCCGCAGATCGAGGTGACCTTCGACATCGACGCCAACGGCATCCTGCACGTCACGGCCAAGGACAAGGGCACGGGCAAGGAAAACAAGATCACCATCAAGGCCAACTCGGGCCTGTCGGAAGCCGAGATCCAGCAGATGGTCAAGGACGCCGAGCTCAACGCCGCCGCCGACAAGGAAAAGGTCGAGTTCGTGCAGGCCAAGAACAACGCTGACGCCCTGGTGCACAGCGTCAAGAAGTCGCTGGGCGAGTATGGCGACAAGCTCGATGCCGCCGAGAAGGAAAAGATCGAAAAAGCCATCGCCGAGATGGAAGAAGCGATCAAGGGCGAAGACAAGGCCGCCATCGATGCCAAGAACACGGCCCTGATGGAAGCCAGCCAGAAGCTGGGCGAAAAGATGTATGCCGACATGCAGGCCAGCCAGGGGGCGCAGGCCGCCGGTGCCGGCGCGCAGGCCTCGGGAGCCGCCGAAGGCGGCGCCAAGGCCCAGGACGATAATGTCGTGGACGCCGAGGTCAAGGAAGTCAAGAAGGGCTGAACGCAGCCAGACCCCTGCAGGCCCGGGTAGGACTCACATCGAGTCCTGCATGGCACAAGCGGAACTCGGGCCACGGCCCGGCTTCCGCTTTGTCGCGTGAGGCCCCTTGTTTTTATTTAATCTGAGCGCACGGTTTCATGGCCAAGAAAGACTTTTACGAGACGCTGGGTGTGCCCAGAAACGCCAGCGAGGAGGACATCAAAAAGGCCTATCGCAAGCTGGCGATGAAGTACCACCCCGACCGGAATCAGGGTGAGGCAGCCAAGGCGGCCGAGGAAAAGTTCAAAGAGGCCAAAGAGGCCTACGAAATCCTCTCAGACGCCAGCAAACGGGCAGCCTACGACCAGTACGGCCATGCCGGGGTGGACCCCAATATGCGCGGCGCCGGGGCTGGCGGTGAAGGATTTGGCGGTTTTGCCGAGGCCTTCGGTGACATCTTCGGCGACGTCTTCGGTGGTGCCGGTGGGCGCCAGCGCGGTGGCCGACAGGTTTTTCGCGGCAACGACATCAGCTACGCCATGGAAGTCTCGCTGGAAGAGGCGGCTGCCGGCAAGGACGCGCAGATTCGCATCCCCAGCTGGGACGACTGCCGCAGCTGCTCGGGGACGGGGGCCAAGCCCGGCACCAAGGTGGTGGCCTGCACCACCTGCCATGGTCAGGGCGTGGTGCAGATGCGCCAGGGCTTTTTCAGTGTGCAGCAGACCTGCCCCCAGTGCCGTGGCAACGGCAAGCTGATCCCCGAACCCTGCGTGGCTTGCCACGGTGTGGGCAAGACCAAGACCAACAAAACGCTGGAAGTCAAAATTCCTGGCGGCATCGACGACGGTATGCGCATCCGCTCCACCGGCAACGGCGAGCCGGGCACCAACGGCGGGCCGGCCGGTGACCTGTACATCGAAATCCGCATCAAAAAACACGAGATTTTCGAGCGCGACGGCGACGACCTGCATTGCGTGGTGCCCATCAGTTTCCCCAGGGCGGCCCTCGGAGGCGAGATCGAAGTGCCCACGCTGGGCGGCAAAGCTGCCATCGATATCCCAGAGGGCACCCAGGCCGGCAAGCAGTTCAGGCTGCGCGGCAAGGGCATCAAGGGCCTGCGCTCGAGTTACCCGGGCGACCTGTACTGCCATATCGCGGTGGAAACCCCGGTCAAGCTCACCGAGCACCAGCGCAAGATTCTGAAAGACTTCGACGAGTCGCTCAAAAAAGGAGGGGCCAAGCACACCCCCACTGAAGAAGGCTGGACGGACAAGCTCAAGAACTTCTTTAGCGCCTGAGGCGCGCAGAAAAGGCCCCGTTAAAAAGCCCCGGTGGCGACAGCACCGGGGCTTTTTTCATGTCCGCCACCAGAGGCGGGCGGGAGACTCACACCGCAGTGGAACTGCGGCGGAGCAAGCGCCATTGGCGCAGCCCCAGCCAGGCCACATAAAAGCCCAGCACCAGGAAGGCCATGAAAGACCAGTTGGCGATCGACAGGCCCAGGAAGCTCCAGTCGATCTTGGTGCAGTCGCCGCTGCCCCGAAAAATCATGGGGATGGCCCGCTTGAGCGGGAAGGTCTCGACCATGCCGTAGAAGTCGCGGCCGCAGGAATAGACCTCCGGCGGAAACCACTGCAGCCAGCTCTGGCGGGCCGCCACAAAGGCGCCAAACCCGGCCAGGGGCACCAGCAAGCCCGCAGCGAGCACCCGGGCTGTCGGCTTGGGCGCCCAGGCCAGCAGGGCCGACAACAGCATCATGAGCACCATCACGTAGCGCTGCACGATGCACATGGGACAAGGCTCCAGACCCACCACATGCTGCAGGTACATGCCAAACGCCAACAGGCCCAGGCAAGTCAAGGCCACCAGCAGCAAGCCGCGGCGAGGAGACGACAAGCATTCAAGCAAGAGCACACCTGGGGATCGGTTCATAGCGCTGGGATTGTTGCGCAGCTTGGCTTGCGCCTTCAGCTCAGCCGTGTAAAACCTGTGGGCACAGCGCAGCTGGGAGAAAAAAGAAAGCGGCCGCTGCAAGGCGGCCGCATCAGGCGTTCAGGTCAAGACCCGGAGTTGGCGGCCATGGGTGACCGCCGGGTGTCTCAGGGCTTTTTGTTGAGCTGCGCGTCCAGCTCCTTGCAGGACGGCGCGCACACGGCCTGGGCCTTGCCCAGCACCTTCTTCGTGCCCATCATGGAGCGGGGACGGTGTTTGCCACACATGAAACACGACATGGTGGCACTGCCGAATGAGGTGGTCGCCACGAAGGGCGAGCCCGAGACTTTGGACTTGTAGCGCAGGCCGTCTGGGAGAACGGCGGTCTTGGTTTCAGTTCTTGCCACTGGCTTTGCCTTTTTCGGTGAGGATGCACCACAGGGCGCGTGGTGCAGCGGGGGGTGCGTGCCGCGGGCGGGGCGGCGTCACATCAACGTGAGATTTTAACGCCGATTGCCAAGACCCTTCCCCTGCCCCGAACAGGCTCTCCCGCAAGGGCTCCACCCTGCCCCAGGACAAAGCTCCCTAAAATCGTGTGAATCTTCCAACCGGGCACACCCCGATACACACCCCATGGCACGCCTCGTCAACTGCATCAAACTCGGCCGCGAAGCCGAGGGCCTCGACCTCCCTCCCTACCCCGGCCCCCTGGGCAAGCGCATCTGGGAGGAAGTCAGCAAGCAAGCCTGGGCTGACTGGATCAAGCAGCAGACCATGCTGGTCAATGAGAACCGCCTGAACCTCGCCGACGCGCGCGCCCGGCAGTACCTGGCCCGGCAGATGGAAAAGCATTTCTTTGGCGACGGTGCCGACGCCGTGGCTGGCTACGTTCCGCCCAGCCCCTGAACACGGCGCGGCGATCTCCGACTTGCTCGACTCGCCGGACTGGCTGAGCCCGGCCTGGCGCCACCAGCGCCAGTGGCAGATCCTTGCGATCCAGACGGACCTGGGCCTGGACTTTCTGGGCGCATGGGCGGCCTGGCACAGCGATGCATCCCGACCCGCCCTGCTGCACGTTGTCTGCCTGGTACCCAGTGCGCCAAGCGATCACAGCGTGCGCCAAGCTGCGGCGCAGCACCCTTCACTCCAAGGCTTCGCACGAGAGCTGAGCCTGCAATGCCAGGGTCTGCTGCCAGGGGTGCATCGGCTCTCATTCGAGGGCGGCGCCGTGCTGCTGACCTTGTGCATCGGCCCCGTGCTGGCCTTGCTGAAAGAGCAAGCCCTGCGCGCAGATGTGGTGCTGATGGATCAGGCGGCATTGCCCCTGCTCAAAGCTGCGGCGCGATGCTGCAGACGAGGCACGCGCCTGCATGCCTCGGCCGCAGAGCCTGACCTGCCTGCCCTGGGGGCGGCCTGCGGCTTTATGCCCGCCACAGACCTGTCCCCTGCAGATCTGGCTGCCAACAAGCCTGCCGCACCCAAGCGTTGGGCGGCGGTGTTTGACCCGCCCTGGCAACTGCGCCAAAAGCACAGGCCCCACACGCGCACCCAGGCAGACCCGGGGCATTGCACCGTCATCGGTGCGGGCTTGGCAGGCGCTGCCTGCGCTGCCAGCCTGGCCAGGCGCGGCTGGCAGGTGACGGTGCTGGACCGCCATGGCCCAGCCGCTGGCGCCTCTGGTCTGCCGGTGGGTCTCATGGCGCCGCATGTCTCCATCGATGACAGCCCCCTCTCGCGCCTGAGCCGGGCCGGTATTCGGGCCACCCTGCACGAGGCGCAGCGCCTGCTACGCCAAGGCCAGGACTGGGCGCCCACGGGGGTGCTGCAGCGGCGCCTGGATGACGCTGGCGCACTGCCGCCCGATTGGCCCCAAGAAGGACGGTATTGGAGCTGCCATCACTCAGAGCACGCGCTGACCAACAGAACCCTGGGCGACAAGGATCTCTGGCACGGCTGTGGCGCCTGGATCAAACCCGCCAAACTGATCCAAGCCTGGCTGGGGCAGCCGGGCATCACCGTGCGGGCCGCCGCCGAAGTCACCGAACTGCGCTTTGGCTCTGAGCACACCCACAACGCAGACCACGAATGGCAGATGCTCGGTCCAAGCGGTGAGCTGCTCAGCAGCAGTGCCCTGGTGGTCCTGGCCAACGCCCATGAGGCAGCCGCCCTGCTGCAGCCCTTCATGGACGACTCGCCGGCCAAGCTCCAGGCCATCCGAGGGCAGGTGAGCTGGGCCAGGCACGCCCCAGGCGAGCAGCTACCGGCCTGGCCTGTGAACGGCCACGGCAGCCTGGTGCCCAGCTTCCCCGACGGCCCTGAACAGGCCTGGCTGCTGGGTGCCAGCTTCGAGCGCGATGACACCCGCAGCGACCTGCGTCCGCAGGACCATGCCGCCAACCTCGAGAAGCTGCGCCAGCTCCTGCCCGAGACCGCTGTCAGCCTGCAGCTACGTTTTGCACAAGGCCAGGTCCAAGGCTGGGCCGGGGTGCGCTGTGCCTTTCGGGATCACCTGCCGGTGGTCGGCCCCTTCTCGGCAAGCCACCCAGGGCTGTGGCTGTGCACCGCCTTTGGCTCGCGGGGCCTGAGCTACTCTGCCTTGTGCGCGGAACTGCTGGCCGCCTGGCTGCATGACGAGCCGCTGCCACTGGAGCCGCGCCTGGCGCAGGCCCTGCAGGCCAGCCGGCTGCTGCAGGGTCGTTGAGCCCAGGCCTGGGCTGATTTACTTCATGGCCGCCGCGGGGCGGCGAGCCTTCACGTAGGCGTCGCTGGGCAGGAAGTTCTTGCCGTCGGCATAACGCCACTCGACCATGGTGCCCTTGCCGCCCCGCACGTCGAGCTTGCCCACGTAGGCACCCATGGTCGACTGCTGGTCGATGGCGCGGAACTCCACAGGCCCGAAGGGCGAGCTGAACTTCAGGCCGCGCATGGCGCTCACCAGCTTCTCGTTGTCCACCGACTTGGCACGGTTGATGGCCGCAAAAATGGCCTGCATGGTGGCGTAACCCACCACCGAGCCGAGCTTGGGGTTCTCACCAAAGCGGCGCAGGTAGTTGGCGGCAAAGCTGGCGTGCTCGCGCGCATCAATCTGGTCCCAGGGGTAGCCGGTCACGATCCAGCCACGGGGCGTCTCGTCCTTGAGCACGTCCAGGTACTCGGGCTCGCCCGACAGCAGCGACACCACCGGCGTTTTGGGGAAGATGCCACGCTGATTGCCCTCTCGCACCAGGCGAGCCAGGTCGGCGCCAAAAGTCACATTGAAGATCGCCTCGGGCCGCGATTGCATGGTCGCGGCCAGGGTGGTTCCGGCTTCCAGCTTGCCCAGGGCGGGCCACTGCTCACTCACAAACTCCACGTCCGGCCGTTTGGCCTTGAGCAGCTCCTTGAAGCTGGCCACGGCGCTCTGGCCGTATTCGTAGTTGGGTGCAATGGTGGCCCAGCGCTTGGCAGGCAGCTTGGCGGCTTCCTCCACCAGCATGGCCGACTGCATGTAGGTGCTGGCCCGCAGGCGGAAGGTGTAGCGGTTGCCCTTTTCCCAGACGATGGCGTCGGTCAAAGGCTCGCTGGCCACGAACAGGCGCTTGTTCTTCTGTGCATGGTCGGCCAGGGCCAGGCCCACGTTGGAGAGGAAGCCGCCTGCCAGCACATCGACTTTTTCCTTGGCCGTCAACTCCACGGCGTGGCGCAAGGCCTCTTCGGGCTTGCCAGCGTCGTCCCGCGCAATCACCTCCACAGGGCGGCCCAGCAGGCCGCCGGCCTGGTTGATTTCCTCCACCGCCAGCTGCCAGCCCTGGCGGTAGGGCTGGGTGAACTGAGGAATGGCCGAGTAGCTGTTGATCTCGCCGATGCGGATCGGGGCCTTGCCGGCAGGGGCCTGGGCCATGGCCGCAGGCCAGGCCAGGGTGGCGGCCAGTGCGGCCAAACAGGTGCGCTTGCTGTGAATCACGAGAAAACTCCCTGAAACGATGTTGTTCTGACTCCGCCGCCCTAGGGGGTACGACGCGAGCGCGCCACTGTATCAGCGGCCACCTAAGCCCGGCCCGGGCCCGGACATTGCACGGACCCCGCAAGGAGGGGACCGAATATGCTTATTCGCATAAGCGAAGAACCAAACTGTAGTTTGGATTCATAAAGGCGAGCTTTACAGTTCCGCGCTACCGCCCATGCCGTGCACCCTTGCCTGGGCACCGACCCCCGTTCGGTCCACGGGTCGCTGTGAGCCTGAGCCGGTCACACGCTGATGTCCACCAGAAGTTCCTCTCCGCATGTACCAGTACACCGACTTTGACCGCGCCTTCATCCAGGCCCGTGCCGACCAGTACCGCGACCAGCTCAATCGCTGGCAAGCTGGCCAGCTCAAGGAAGACGAGTTCCGCCCCCTGCGCCTGCAAAACGGCTGGTATGTGCAGCGCCACGCCCCCATGCTGCGCGTGGCCGTGCCCTACGGGGAGCTGTCCACCGCCCAAGTGCGTGTGCTGGCCCGGATTGCCCGCGAGTACGACCAGCCCACGCCCGAGCTGCTGCAGGACGCCCAGGCCAAGCAGGACCTGCTGGGCGCAGCGCCCTCCCGCCTGAGCACGGGCTATGCGCACTTCACCACGCGCCAGAACGTGCAGTACAACTGGATTCCCCTGGACAAATCGGCCGACGTCATGGACCTGCTGGCGAGCGTGCAGATGCATGGCATCCAGACCAGCGGCAACTGCATCCGCAACATCACCAGCGATGAGCTGGCCGGTATTGCGGTGGACGAGATCGCCGACCCGCGTCCCTTCGGCGAGATCCTGCGCCAGTGGAGCACGCTGCACCCGGAGTTCGCCTTCCTGCCGCGCAAGTTCAAGATCGCCATCTCCGGCGCCCGGGAAGACCGCGCTGCCGTGGCCTGGCATGACGTGGGGCTGTACCTGGTGCACAACGCCGCCGGCGAGCTGGGCTTCAAGGTGCTGGTGGGTGGCGGCATGGGCCGCACGCCCGTGATCGCCACCGTGATCCGCGAGTTCCTGCCCTGGCAGCAGATCCTCAACTACCTCGAAGCCGTGGTGCGCGTCTACAACCGCTGGGGCCGCCGTGACAACATTTACAAGGCCCGCATCAAGATTTTGGTCAAGGCCGAAGGCCAGAGGTACATCAACGAAGTCGAAGCCGAGTACCGACAGATTCTGGAACTCGATGGCGGCCAGCACACGCTCACACCAGCCGAGCTCGACCGCGTGACCGCCTCCTTCGTGCCGCCAGCGCTGAGCTGCGACCGTGGCTCGGCCGATGCCAAGATCGCCCACATCCTGCGCGCCGCCGCCGAGGACGACGTGGAATTCGGCCGCTGGCTCAAGCAAAACGTGGCCCCGCACAAGAACCCCGACCTGCGCGCCGTCACCTTGTCCTTCAAGCGCCTGGGTCAGGCCCCGGGCGATGCCACCGCCGACCAGCTCGACGCCGTGGCAGAACTTGCCGACCGCTTCAGTGCCGGCGAGGTGCGCGTCACGCACGACCAGAACCTGCTGCTGCCCTGGGTGGCCTGCCACGAGCTGCCCGAGCTCTGGCGCGCCGCGCGCAAGCTGGGCCTGGCCAAGCCCAACATCCGGCTGCTGACCGACATGATAGCCTGCCCCGGCGGTGACTTCTGCGCGCTGGCCAACGCCCGCTCCATCCCGATTGCCGAGATGATCACCGAGCGCTTCCAGGACATGGACGAGCTGCACGACCTGGGCGAGATTGACCTGCACATCAGCGGCTGCATCAATTCCTGCGGCCACCACCACAGCGGCCACATCGGCATCCTGGGCGTCGACAAGGACGGCAAGGAGTGGTACCAGGTCTCACTGGGCGGCGCCGACGGCTCCGACCTCAGCGGCCCAGCCGCGGCCGGCAAGATCGTCGGCCCCTCCTTTGCCGCCACCGAAGTGGCCGACGTGGTCGAGGCCATCCTGGATACCTACCGCGCTGAGCGGGAAGCTGGTGAAACCTTTGTCCAGGCCCTGCGCCGCGTGGGTGCTGAGCCCTTCAAGGCAGCGGCCAATGGTGCCCGCCAGGCCACCGCCCGCACCGAAGCCTGAAAGGAGCTCACCATGAAACTGCTCACCCCAGACCACTACCAAGCACTCCCCGGCACCCTGCAGCTGGCCAACGACGTGGCACCTCAGGACCAGGACCTGTCAGGCATCACCCGCATCGAGCTGAACTTTCCGAAGTTCAGCGATGGCCGCGCCTTCAGCCAGGCCTTCCTGCTGCGCCGCCGCATGGGCTTTAAGGGCGAGCTGGTGGCCACCGGTGACGTGCTGGTCGATCAGCTGGCGCAAATGCAGCGTTCGGGTTTCGATGCCGCCGTGCTGCGCGCCGACCAGTCGCTGGAGATCGCCCAGCGCGTGCTCGCCGCCTACCCCGGCTTTGCTGTGGGCCGCTACCAGGGCGACGCCGAACAACTCACGCCGCATTTCAAGGCCGCGGCATGAGCGCCACTGAAATCTACGGCCGCGCCTCGCCAGACTTCGAGGACAAGCTGGCCGAGACCGAGGCCCTGCTGCGCCGCGCCGGCCGCGAGTTCCAGCCGCTGACCCAGGCCTCCAGCCTGGGCGCCGAGGACATGGTCATCACCCACTTGCTGCATGCCACGGGCACACCCGCCAGCGTGTTCGTGCTGGAGACGGGCAAGCTGCACCCCGAGAGCCTGGCGCTGATCGACCAGATCGAATCCCGCTATGGCCTGCGGCCCGAGCTGTTTTACCCCCAGCCGGACGCCGGCGAGGCCTTCGAGCAGACCCATGGCACCGAGGCGATGTACCAGAGCATCGAGCTGCGCAAGGCCTGCTGCGGCATCCGCAAGATGGAGCCCCTGGCCCGGGCTCTGGCCGGCAAAAAGGCCTGGCTCACCGGCCTGCGGCGCGAACAGTCGCAGGCGCGCGCCGAAGTCGGGTTCATTGAGGCCGACGGCCCTGAGCGCCACAAGATCAACCCCCTGGCGCGTTGGACCACCGGCGACGTGTGGCACTTCATCGGCCGCGAGGCCATCCCCTACAACGCCCTGCATGACCAGTTTTTTCCCAGCATTGGCTGCGCGCCCTGCACCCGCGCCGTGACCCTGGGCGAAGATTTCCGCTCCGGCCGCTGGTGGTGGGAGAGCGAAAGTGCCAAAGAGTGCGGCCTGCATGTGCAGGGCGCCTCGTCCCTCATTCCCCTCAAGGAGGTGTCCGCATGAACGCCTCGACCGATCCGCGCCTGCTCGGCCAGGCACCCACCCTGAGCAATGCCCACCTCGATGCCCTGGAAGAAGAGGCCATCTTCATCTTGCGCGAGGTGGCTGCCGCCTTTGAGCGCCCTGCCCTGCTGTTTTCGGGCGGCAAGGACTCGCTGGTGCTGCTCAAGTGCGCTGAAAAAGCCTTTGTGGACCGCCAGCGCGGCGGACAAATCCCCTACCCGCTGCTGATGATCGACACCGGCCACAACTTCACCGAAGTGACCGATTTCCGCGATCACCGTGCGCAGCAGCTGGGCGCCCAGCTCATCGTGCGCAGCGTGGAAGACTCCATGAAACGCGGCACCGTGCGCCTGGCCCACCCGGGCGAGTCGCGCAATGTGCACCAGTCGGTCACGCTGCTCGAGGCCATCGAGGAATTCCGGTTTGACGCGCTGATTGGCGGTGCCCGCCGCGACGAAGAAAAAGCCAGGGCCAAGGAGCGCATCTTCTCGCACCGCGACAGCTTCGGCCAGTGGCAGCCCAAAGAACAGCGCCCCGAGCTGTGGACGCTTTTCAACACCCGCCTGCACATGGGCGAGCACTTCCGCGTGTTCCCGATTTCCAACTGGACTGAGCTGGACGTGTGGCAGTACATCGAGCGCGAGCAGATCGAGCTTCCGTCGATTTACTACGCGCACCATCGGCAAGTGGTCGAGCGCAAGGGCCTCCTGGTTCCCGTGACCGAACTCACGCCGCCGCGGGAGGGCGAGCAGGTGGTGGAGAAAACCGTGCGCTTTCGCACCGTGGGCGACATCACCTGTACCTGCCCCGTGGAAAGCCACGCTGCCAGCCCGGCCGAGATCGTGCTGGAAACCCTGGCTGCCGACGTGAGCGAGCGTGGTGCCACCCGCATGGACGACAAGACCTCGGACGCCTCCATGGAAAAGCGCAAGAAGGAAGGGTATTTCTGATGAGCACCGCCCTTCTGGACCACCCAGCCGCCCTCGACACGGGCGCGGCCCTGCGCTTTGTCACCTGCGGCAGCGTGGACGACGGCAAGAGCACCCTGATCGGTCGGCTGCTGGTGGACTCCCGCGCTGTGCTGCAGGACCAGCTGGCCAGCGTGGAGCGCAGCGGCCAGGTCGACCTTGCGCTGCTCACCGACGGCCTGCAGGCCGAGCGCGAACAGGGCATCACCATTGACGTAGCCTACCGCTACTTCAACACGGCCAAACGCAAGTTCATCATCGGCGACGCGCCCGGCCATGAGCAGTACACCCGCAACATGGTCACCGCCGCATCGAGTGCCGACGCGGCCGTGGTGCTGGTCGACGCCACCAAACTCCACTGGCAGGACGTCCGCCCCGAGCTGCTGCCGCAGACCCGCCGCCACAGCCTGCTGGTCAAGCTGCTGCGCGTGCCCTTCGTCGTGTTCGTGGTCAACAAGCTCGATGCGGTTGACGACCCGGACCTGGCTTTTGCGCACATCAGCGCCGCCCTGCGCGAGTTCACCCAGGCGGCTGGCATTTCCGTGGAAGCCATCATCCCGATCTCGGCCCTGATCGGTCACAACGTGGTTGATGCCCATCCCGGCTGGTGCAGCTACCAGGGCCCGAGCCTGCTGGCCTTGCTAGAGGGCCTGTCGGTGGCGCCGGCCGAGCTGGCGCAGCCCTTCGCCTTCCCGGTGCAGTGGGTTGAAAAATTCCATTCCAGCAGCGACACCTCGCAGGGCCGGCGCGTGTTCTGGGGCCGCGTGGCCACCGGCCAACTGGCGCCAGGCCAGGCCATCACAGTCCTGCCCAGTGGCAAGACCGCCGTGGTGGCCGAGGTGCTGGACCATGCGCGGCGTCCACGCACAGTTCAGGCGGGCCACAGCGCCGGCGTGATCCTGGACCGCGAGCTCGATGTCTCCCGCGGCGACACCCTGGTGACCCAAGAGGCCCCGCCCGCTCCCCAGCGGGAGATCCGCGCCACCCTGGCCTGGATGGACGACGAGCCCCTGGTGGCCGGGCGCCTGTACTGGGCGCTGCACGGCCACCGCTGGGTCAAGGCCAAGGTCAAGCGCATCGTGCACCAGCTCAATGTGAACACCCTGCAGACGCACGAGGCCTCCCAGCTCGAGCCCAATGCCATCGGCTTGGTGGAACTGGCTTTGCAGGAGCCGCTACCGGTGCGTCCGTACAAGGAATCCCGTGTTCTTGGCGCCCTGGTGCTGGTGGACACGGCTTCCCACAAGACATCTGCGGCTGTACTGGTCGAAAGCCCCTAAAATTGTGGTTTTCCAACGCCATACATGATCCAACATGACCCACGTCGTCTCTGACTCCTGTATCCGCTGCAAATACACCGACTGCGTGGATGTGTGCCCCGTGGACTGCTTCCGCGAAGGCCCGAACATGCTGGTGATCGACCCGGACGAGTGCATCGATTGCGCCGTCTGCATTCCCGAATGCCCGGTCAATGCCATTTATGCCGAGGAAGACCTGCCCGCCGGTCAGGAAAAATTCATCAAGATCAACGCTGACCTGTCCAAGCAGCCCACCTGGAAAAGCATCACCAAGCGCAAGACAGCGCTGCCCGATGCCGACGAGTGGAAGGACAAGACGGACAAGCTGAGCGAACTGATCCGCTGACACCGACCGCCCGTGGGCTCTGCAGGCCCGCGTGCCTGAAAGCCCCCATGGAATCGCAACCCAATCCCGAAGTGATGAACACCGCCAGAGCGCATGAAGGCGCCATCGAGACCGATGCGCTGATCATCGGCGCCGGCCCCGTCGGCCTGTTCCAGGTCTTTGAGCTCGGCCTGCTGGAGATCAAGGCCCACGTCATCGACTCGCTCGCTTACCCCGGCGGCCAGCCCATCGAGCTGTATCCGGACAAGCCGATTTACGACATCCCGGCCATCCCCGTCTGCACCGGCAAGGAGCTGACGGACGCCCTGCTCAAGCAGATCGAGCCCTTCGGCGCCACCTTCCACCTGGGCCAGACGGTCACCACGGTGGACAAGCAGGACGACGGGCGTTTCTTCGTCGAGACCAGCAAGGGCACCCGCTTTCTCACCAAGACCATCTTCATCGCCGCTGGCGTGGGCGCCTTCGAGCCGCGCACGCTCAAGGTCGAGGGCCTGGACCAGTTCAACGACACGCAGCTCTTTTACCGCGTCAGAAATCCGGCGGACTTTGCCGGCAAGAACCTGATGATCATCGGCGGCGGCGACTCCGCCCTCGACTGGACGCTGAACTTCGCCGCCGAAGGCCCGAACAAGGCCGAAAGCGTGATCCTGGTGCACCGCCGCGACGGCTTCAAGGCCGCACCCGCGAGCGTGGCCAAGATGAGGGAGCTGTGTGATGCCTACGAAATGCAGTTCATCGTCGGCCAGGTCACGGGCTACGACGAGCGGGACGGCAAGCTGGTGGGCGCCAAGGTCACCGGCGCCGACGGCGTCACCCGCGTG
>JAIXPL010000060.1 GCA_027486255.1 Comamonadaceae bacterium | reverse complement strand
GTAGCTGTCGAAGATGTTGGAGATCAGGCCCGAGCCACGGGTGAGGTTCAGGAACTCATTGGAAAAGCCGATCAGGCCACGCGCTGGGATGCGGTATTCCAGGCGCACGCGGCCACGGCCGTCCGGCTCCATGTTCACCAGCTCGCCCTTGCGCTCGCCCAGAGCCTGCATCACGCCACCCTGGTGGGTTTCTTCAATGTCGGCCGTGACCAGCTCGATAGGCTCGTGCTTCTCGCCATTGATATCGCGGAACAGCACGCGCGGCTTGGACACCGCCAGTTCATAGCCTTCGCGGCGCATGTTCTCCAGCAGGATGGTCAGGTGCAATTCGCCACGGCCAGCGACTTCAAACACACCCTCTTCGTCGGTTTCCTTCACGCGCAGGGCCACGTTGTGCTGCAGCTCTTTTTGCAGGCGGTCCCAGATCTGGCGGCTGGTGACGAACTTGCCTTCACGGCCGGCCAGGGGTGAGGTGTTCACGCAAAAGTTCATGGTCAGGGTGGGCTCGTCCACCTTGAGCATGGGCAGCGGTGCCGGGTTGGCCGGGTCGGTCACCGTCACGCCAATGCCCAGCTCGGCAATGCCGTTGATCAGCACAATGTCGCCGGGGCCGGCCTGCGTGACCTGCACGCGGTCCAGGCCCTGGAAGGTCAGCACCTGGTTGATACGGCCTTTGATGCTGTTGCCCTCGGGGCCTTCCATGACCACCACGTCCATGCCCGGCTTGATGAGGCCCTGGCTGATGCGGCCCACGCCGATGCGGCCCACGAAGGTGGAAAAGTCCAATGCCGAGATCTGCAGCTGCAGAGGCGCTGTTTCATCACCGCTGTTGGGCGGCACGTGCTTGAGCACGGTGTCGAACAGGGCCGACATGTCCGGGCCCCACTGCTCGCCGGGCGTGCCTTCTGTCAGCGAGGTCCAGCCATTGATGCCGGAAGCGTAGACCACGGGGAAGTCCAGCTGCTCGTCGGTGGCGCCGAGTTTGTCGAAGAGGTCGAAGGCGGCATTGACCACCTTGTCCGGGTTGGCGCCGGGCTTGTCGACCTTGTTCACCACCACGATGGGCTTGAGGCCCAGGGCCAGCGCTTTCTTGGTGACAAAGCGCGTCTGGGGCATGGGACCTTCCTGTGCGTCGATCAGCAGCACCACGCCGTCGACCATGGACAGGGCCCGCTCCACCTCACCACCGAAGTCGGCGTGGCCCGGGGTGTCGACGATGTTGATGTGCGTGTCCTTCCAGGACACGGCGCAGTTCTTGGCCAGGATGGTGATACCGCGCTCGCGCTCGATGGCGTTGTTGTCCATCACCGTGTCCACCACTTTTTCGTGGTCGGCAAAGGTGCCGGACTGGCGCAACAACTGGTCGACCATGGTGGTTTTGCCGTGGTCCACGTGGGCAATGATGGCGATGTTTCTGATTTGCTTGCTCATGCTGTTTTCCTTCAGGCCATCATGGCCAGGTGTGCCTGGCTGGGTGGCGAACTTTCCAAAATCTGTTGAATTTCAAGGGGGCTCAACAAACGGCCCGGTATCAACTCTCCCGCCCTGACGTGGGCGGTGCCCAGGAGGGCGCGGGGCTGGTCTCCGTACACGGCCACCTGGTCTGTATCGGGCCAGGGACCCCGCCGGCGCAATCCGCTGAGGAATCGGCGGGCATTATCGGTATCAAGGGTGACAGGCTCATGACCTGGCAACAGCGCATCGAGGGGGAGCAGGGCCGCTTGGCGCTCGCCCTCCTCCATGGCCTCGAGCTGCGCCAGCGTCACGCACTGGGCCACCTCGAACGGGCCCGTGGCGATGCGGCGCAAGTGACTCAGATGCCCCCCGCAGCCCAGGGCCTCGCCAATGTCTTCGCCCAGGGTGCGGATGTAGGTGCCCTTGCTGCAGCTCACGCGCAGGCGCACAAAGGGCGCATCGCCCTCGAGCTGCCATTGCAGCAGGTCCAGGTCATGGATCACCACCTCGCGGGGCTCACGCTCGACCATTTCGCCTTCGCGGGCGTATTCGTAAAGTGCCTTGCCGTCTTTCTTGAGCGCGCTGTGCATGGGCGGCACCTGGCGAATGGGGCCCATGAATCGGTCCAGCACCTCCACCAACTGGCCCACGGAGCACTGCACGGGCCGGGTGGCTATCACCTGGCCTTCGGCGTCGGCGGTGTTGGTCTGTATGCCCAGGCGAATATCGGTCTCGTAGGTCTTGTCGGCATCCAGGTGCAACTGACTGAACTTGGTGGCCGCACCAAAACACAAGGGCAGCACACCCGAAGCCAGCGGATCCAGGGTGCCGGTGTGGCCTGCTTTTTCAGCGCACAGCAACCACTTGGCCTTTTGCAAAGCCTGGTTGCTGGACAGTCCCAGCGGTTTATCGAGCAGCAACACCCCATGCACAGGGCGCCGCTGCACCCTGGTGCGTGGCGCGTTCACTGGCTAGTCGTCCTTGGCGCGGGAAGAGACCGCCTTGGCGATCAAGGCGTTCATGTCGGAGGCACGCTCGGTGGTGCGGTCGAACTGAAAGTGCAGCGTGGGCACGGTGTGGATCATCAAGCGTTTGAAAAGACCATTGCGCAGAAAACCGGCGGCCTGGTTCAAGGCCTCCTGGGCCTCTTCGGGGTCACCCACCAACACGCTGAAGAAGACCTTGGCATGCGCGTAGTCCGGGGACACCTCCACGTTTTGCACCGTGACCATGCCCACGCGGGGGTCCTTGAGCTCGCGCGCGATCAGCTCGCTCAGGTCCCGCTGGATCTGGTCGGCCACGCGGAAACCGCGGTTGGGGGTGGACGATTTCTTGCGCATGTCTGCAATCCTTCAGCTTGGCGGCTCGCCCGCGGGGGCGAGACCGCCTGAGCTTCAGGCGCTCAGGGTCCGGGCCACTTCCTTGACCTCAAAGAACTCGAGCTGGTCGCCTTCTTTGATGTCGTTGTAGTTCTTGAGCTTGATACCGCACTCGAAGCCTTCCTTGACCTCGCGCACGTCGTCCTTGACCCGCTTGAGCGACTCGAGCTCGCCGGTGTAGACCACCACGTTGTTGCGCAGCAGACGGAAATGGGCACTGCGGGTCACCAGACCCGAGGTCACCATACAGCCAGCGACCGTACCGATCTTCGAAGCCACAAACACCGTGCGGATCTCGGCCATGCCGATGACTTCTTCGCGTTTTTCTGGCGTGAGCATGCCCGACATGGCGGCGCGCAGGTCATCCACGGCGTCGTAGATGATGTTGTAGTAACGCAGGTCGATGCCGTTGTGCTCAGCCACCTTGCGGGCCTGGGAGTCGGCGCGCACATTAAAGCCAATGACCACGGCCTTGGAGGCAATCGCCAGGTTGATGTCGGACTCGGAGATGCCACCCACCGCCGAGTACACCAGCTGCACGCGCACTTCTTCGTTGGAGAGCTTGAGCAGCGATTGCGCCAGCGCCTCCTGCGAGCCTTGCACATCGGCCTTGACGATGATGGGCAAGGTCTTGATCTCGCCCGACGCCATGTCGGAAAACATGTTTTCCAGCTTGGCTGCTTGCTGCTTGGCCAGCTTGGTGTTGCGGAACTTACCCGCACGGTAGGTGGCAATCTCGCGTGCACGGCGCTCGTCGCTGAGCACCATGAACTCGTCGCCGGCCTGCGGCACCTCGGTCAGGCCCTGGATTTCCACCGGAATGGAGGGGCCGGCCGATTCGGTTTTGCGGCCGTTTTCGTCCAGCATGGCGCGCACGCGGCCATAGGTCTGGCCCGCCAGCACCACGTCGCCGGTCTTGAGCGTGCCCGACTGCACCAGCACCGTGGCCACGGGGCCGCGGCCCTTGTCCAGCTGCGCCTCGATCACCAGGCCCTTGGCCATGGCCTCAACCGGGGCCTTGAGCTCCAGCACCTCGGCCTGCAGCAAGACCTGCTCGAGCAAGTCGTCGATGCCCTGGCCGGTTTTGGCCGAGACCGCCACGAAGGGTGACTCGCCACCGAATTCCTCGGGCACCACTTCCTCGGCCACCAGCTCGCTTTTCACGCGATCGGGGTTGGCGTCGGGCTTATCGATTTTGTTGATGGCCACGACGATGGGCACACCCGCTGCTTTCGCGTGCTTGATGGCCTCCTTCGTCTGGGGCATCACGCCGTCATCTGCCGCCACCACCAAGATGACGATGTCGGTGGCCTGCGCGCCACGGGCACGCATGGCCGTGAAGGCCTCGTGACCCGGGGTGTCCAGAAAGGACACCATGCCACGCGGCGTCTCGACGTGGTAGGCGCCGATGTGCTGCGTGATGCCGCCAGCTTCGCCCGCAGCAACCTTGGCGCGACGGATGTAGTCGAGCAAGGAGGTCTTGCCGTGGTCCACGTGGCCCATCACGGTCACCACGGGCGCACGGGTCAGCGCCTCGGCTTCTTGTCCCGACACTTCCTCGTCGGTGAAGGCCTCGGGATCGTCCAGTGCGGCGGTAATGGCCTTGTGGCCCATTTCCTCGACCACGATCATGGCCGTGTCTTGGTCCAGCGGCTGGTTGATGGTGGCCAGCTGTCCGAGCTTCATGAGGTGCTTGATGACCTCGGAGGACTTGACGCTCATTTTGTGCGACAGCTCCGCCACCGTGATGGTTTCGGGCACGTGCACTTCGAGCGCCTTGAACTCAGCGGGCGCCACAAAGCTCGAATCGCCACGTGCATCGCGGTCGCCACGGCGGCCGCCGCGCGGGGCAGCGCGCCAGTTGCCGCGGCCAGGCACCGGGGTGGCGCCACGGGTCTTGATTTCTTTCTTTTTGGCCGCGTCGTCCTTCCAGGTGGACGAGAGGTTTTCAGAGCGGACTTCCTTGCGAACGCCCACACCAGCACCGGCGGCGGGAGTGGCGGCACCTGCGGCCGGCTTGGCCGCGCCCGGGGCCACGACGGGCTTGTGCAAGGTGCCTTTGATGGGGGCCTTGGGTGGCTCTGGTGCGCTGAGCACGCGCTTGGGCGCATTGAGCATGGCACGGATGCCTGCGGCCTCGGCCTCGGCCTTGCGGCGCCGATCTGTCAATTCACGGGCACGCAGTGCCTCGGCTTGCAACTCAGCCTGGGCCTTGGCCTTGGCCGATGCAGCATCAGCGCTGGCCTGTGCCGACTTGACGGCGGCATCCGCTGCGGCCTTGGCATCTCCCTCGGTGCTTTCGGCTGCGGGGCTGGAAGAAGCCGTTCCGCTGGCAGCGGCAAGGGCTTCCTCGGCGGCACGCGCCGCCTGAGCCTGGCGACGCTCTTCCTCAAGGGCGCGCTCGCGGGCTTCCTGCTCTTCGCGCAGGCGGCGCTTTTCGGCCAGGTCTTCTTCCTGGCGGCGCAGGAGTTCGGCCTGACGCTGAGCTTCTTCTTCTCGGCGGGTCAGCTCGGCGGCATCAATCACCTGACTGGCTTGGGCTGCGGATGCATCGCTGCTGACATCATCCTCAGCGACGGCCTCGGCGGCATCGTCTCGCTTGATGAAGGTCCGCTTTTTGCGCACTTCCACCTGGATGGTGCGGGCCTTGCCAGTGGCATCGGCCTGCTTGATCTCGGTGGTGGATTTCTTGACCAGTGTGATCTTCTTGCGCTCGGCCGTGGCCGTGCCGTGGCTGGCCTGCAGGAAGCTCAGAAGCTTTTGCTTATCGGAATCGGACACCAGGTCCGACGCCGACTTCTTGGCAACGCCCGCGCTGCTGAGTTGATCCAGCAAAACGGTCGTCGGTTTATTCAGTTCCGCTGCAAATTCAGCGACGGTGATAGTACTGGACATAGTTGGGTTTCCCGGCCTCCATGATCATTGCTCTTGGGGAGCGGACTCATCGGAGAACCAATGTGCACGCGCGGTCATGATCAGGGCCGTGGCTTCCTCGGAGGTCTGGCCGGTGATCTCGGTAAGTTCGTCCACAGCCAGGTCGGCCAGGTCGTCGCGGGTATGCACCCCCGCCTCGGTGAGTTTGGCAATCAGCTCGGGGGTGAGGCCTTCGAGGTCCCGCAGGTTTTGCGACACCCCCTCAACACTCTCCTCGCGGGCGATTTCCATGGTCAGCAGGGCATCCTTGGCGCGGTTGCGCAATTCGTTGACGGTGTCCTCGTCGAAGGACTCGATGTCCAGCATCTCCTGCAGCGGCACATAAGCCACTTCTTCCAGGCTGTTGAAGCCCTCGGCAATCAGGATGTCGGCGATCTCTTCGTCGACATCGAGTTTTTCCATGAAGAGGCTGCGGGCCGATTCGGTCTCGCTGGCCTGCTTCAGGGCAGACTCGTCGGCCGTCATGATGTTGATCTTCCAGCCCGTGAGCTCTGAAGCCAGGCGCACGTTCTGTCCGCCCCGGCCGATGGAAATAGCCAGGTTCTCTTCGTCCACCACCACGTCCATGGCGTGCTTTTCTTCGTCCACCACGATGGACTGCACGTTGGCCGGAGCCAGCGCGCCGATCACGAACTGGGCAGGGTCCTCGCTCCAGAGCACGATGTCCACGCGCTCGCCAGCGAGCTCGTTGGTCACGGCATTGACACGTGTGCCACGCACACCCACACAGGTGCCAATGGGGTCGACGCGCTTGTCGTGCGAGAGCACGGCAATCTTGGCGCGGGAGCCGGAATCGCGGGCGCAGGACTTGATCTCCAGCAGGCCCTGCTCAATCTCGGGCACTTCCTGGCGGAACAACTCAATCATGAACTCGGGTGCGCTGCGCGAGAGGATGATGGGCGCACCGCGCAGGGTGGTGTCCACCTCCATGATCATGGCGCGAACCCGGTCGCCTGAGCGCAGGTTTTCCTTGGAAATCATGTCGCCACGGCGCAGGCGCCCTTCCACACGGCCGGACTCCACAATGATGTCGCCCTTGTCCATGCGCTTGACGGTGCCCACGAAAATCTTCTCGCCACGGGAGAGAAAGTCGTTGAGCAGCATCTCGCGCTCGGCGTCACGAATTTTTTGCAGGATCACCTGCTTGGCTGCCTGTGCACCGATGCGACCGATGGGCATGCTCTCGACTGGCTTTTCGATGAAGTCGCCCTCTTCGATGTCGGCGATTTCTTCGCGCGCATCGCTGACCAGCTCTTCGCCCTCAGGGTTCTGCAGGCCCGCCTCGTCGGGCACCACCAGCCAGCGACGGAAGGTCTCATAGACACCGCTGTCACGGTCGACGGCCACCCGGATATCGGTGCCCTCGGGATAAATTTTCTTGGTGGCCGAAGCCAGAGCCAGCTCGACGGCGCCGAACACCACATCGCGCTCCACGTTTTTTTCACGGGAGATCGCATCGACCAACATCAACAGTTCGCGATTCATTTCACAAGCCTGCCTTTCCTCTTAATTCTCAATCTGATCATTGTTGAGGGACGACCGCGGGCGGCGTCCCTTGAAATCCACCACAGGCGCTAGGCGGGCCTGCGCAATCTCATCCAGCGTGAAGCCCAGGGCTTGCAGCGGCGCGGGCAAGCGCTTCTTGCTGACCTTTTGTCCCGGCTTGAGCTCGGGTTCGTCTGACCAGAGCACCTGCCAGCCCGTATCGGTGCGCTCCAGGCGACCACGAAATTTTTTGCGGTTGGCGGCCACGCCAGAGCCGGATGCGGCCGCGCCAATCGGCGCTTTCAAGGTCAAGTCAATCAACTCGCCTTCAAAGCGCTGGAAATCTTTGTCGGTCTTCAGCGGCCGGTCGATGCCTGGTGAACTGACTTCCAGGCGCGCATAGTCGACGCCCTCGACCTCCAGTACGAACTGAAGTTGTCGTGTCACCTGTTCGCAATCTTCGGCGTTGATGAACTGCTCTGCGCCCGGCGTCCAGGGCAGGTCAATGGTCACGCGCAGGAGACCTCCGCCGGTGCGCTCGATGTCGACCAGCTCGTAACCCAAACCACTGACTGTTTGCTCTACCGTTTCGTGAAGCGCCATGAGGCCCTGAACCGCCTTAACTATGACCGTGAACCCGCCCTGCCCTCCCGGAACTCGGCTGCCCCGGAAATCGAACGACCAAAAAAAATGGGCCGGTGAAAACCCGCCCATTTGGTCGTGAAGCTGTCATTGTAACCCCTATTGGGCGGCCCGCCAAGCCAAGTGAGCCACCCCAGGCCCTCAGGCCTGCTCGAGCAGTTGCCGCGTGTAGGGGTGGCGCGGCGCGGCCAGCACCTCCAGGGCCGGGCCGGCCTCGAGCACCTGGCCGTCCTTCATCACAAGCACCTGGTGGGCCATGGCCCGGATCACGTCCACGTCGTGGGTGATCAGCAGGTAACTCAGGCCCCGCTCGCGCTGCAGGCG
The DNA here is from genome assembly GCA_027486255.1 of Comamonadaceae bacterium. Taxonomy (GTDB): domain Bacteria; phylum Pseudomonadota; class Gammaproteobacteria; order Burkholderiales; family Burkholderiaceae_C; genus Polaromonas. The sequence goes on along the minus strand of JAIXPL010000060.1, from coordinate 26,399 downwards.
CTGGAGCAGGGCCAGCACCTGTTTCTGCACCGTTACATCTAGGGCGCTGGTGGGTTCGTCCAGCACCAGCAGGCGTGGCTCGACCACCAGGGCGCGGGCCAGGGCAATGCGCTGACGCTGACCGCCGGAAAACTCATGCGGGTAGCGTTGCAGCAGGCCCGGAAAATCAGCCTCTGGCAGGCCAACCTCGGCCAGGGTGGCCAGCACCCGGCGCCTGCGTTCAGGCGCTGGCAGGCTGGGGTGATGGACGGTGAGGCCCTCCCCCACGGTTTCCTCAATGGTCATGCGCGGCGAAAGGGAGGAGAACGGGTCCTGGAACACCACCTGAACCTGTCGGCGCAAGGCCTTGTCCTCAGACAGGCGCCCACTCCAGGTGGCTCCGCCCATCAGGAGTTCTCCTGAAAAAGGCATGAGGCCCAGCACAGCCAGGGCCAGGGTCGACTTGCCAGAGCCCGACTCCCCGACCACGCCCAGTGTTTGGCCAGGAAGCACCTCGAAATCGGCCCCCTGGACGGCCAGGAATGAGCCTGTGCTGAACCAGCCACGCAGACCGGGCCGGGGGACAGGGTAGGACACCTGGATTTGACGAGCCTGCAGCCAGGCCGCGGCGCCAGCGGCTGGGGCCAGAGCGCGCTCGGGTCGGCTGTCCAGCAGCTTGCGGGTGTAAGCATGCTGCGGCCGGGCGAACACCTCGCCGACGGCCCCCTGCTCCACAATGCGGCCCCGCTCCATCACGGCCACCCGGTCGGCAAAACGCCGCACCAGGTTCAGGTCGTGCGTGATCAGCAGCACCGCCATGCCCCGGCGCCGCTGCAGCTCGGCCAGCAATTCGAGGATCTGGCTGCGCAGGCTCACGTCCAGGGCCGTGGTGGGCTCATCGGCCAGCAGCAGGCGCGGCTGGCAGGCCAGGGCCATGGCGATCATGGCGCGCTGTCGCTGCCCCCCCGAGAGCTGGTGTGGGTAGGCGCCGGCGCGACGCTCGGGCTCGGGAATGCCGGTCTCGGCCAGCGCCTGGATGGCGCCTGCCCAGGCCGCACGGCGGTCCAGCCCTTGCTTGAGTTGCAGCACCTCGGCGATCTGCTCGCCCACGGTGAACAGGGGATTCAAGGCCGTCATGGGCTCCTGAAAGACCATGGCGATGTCCTGCCCGCGGATGCCGCGCAGGGCCTGCTCGGACAGGGACAGCAGGTCAACCGCTTCGCCCGAGGGCGGTTGAAACCACGCCTGTCCCGAGCTGCGGGCACCCTGCACCAGGCCCAGCAGGCTCAGGGCCGTGACCGTCTTGCCCGAACCGGACTCGCCCACCAGAGCCAGCTTTTCGCCGGGCTGGATGTCAAAGTCGATGGCATCGACCACCGGCCGCCCGCCAAAGCCGACGCTCAGGCCACGGGCCTGTAAAAGGGGACTCATCGGTCGGCCTTTCGGGGATCCAGCGCATCGCGCAGGGCATCGCCCATGAAGGTGAGCAAGAGCAAGGTGCTGACCAGTACGCCAAAGGTGGACAGCGAAATCCACCAGGCATCGATGCTGTTCTTGCCCTGGGAGAGCAATTCGCCCAACGAGGGCGTTCCCGGCGGCACGCCCAGGCCCAGAAAGTCGAGCGAGGTGAGCGCCAAAATGGCCGCACTCATGCGGAACGGCAAAAAGGTGACCACCGGCGTCATGCTGTTGGGCAGCACATGGCGCGTGATGATCTGCCAGTGCGACAGACCCATGGCGCGGGCCGCCCGCACGTAGTCCATCTGCCGGTTGCGCAGGAACTCGGCGCGCACATAGTCCGACAGACCCAGCCAGCCAAACAGACTCAGCAGGATCAGCAGCAAGCTGATGCTGGGCGCGAACACGGCACTGAAAATGATCAGCAGGTAGAGCTCGGGCATAGAGCCCCAGATTTCCATGAAGCGCTGAAAGGCCAGGTCGGTGCGGCCGCCGAAATAACCCTGCACCGCCCCGGTGAGCACGCCCAGCAGCACCCCCGTGGCCGTGAGCGCGAAGGCAAAGAGCACGCTGACCCGAAAGCCGTAGATCAGCTGGGCCAGCAGGTCGCGGCCCCGGTCGTCGGTGCCCAGCAGGTTGTCCCGCGTGGGCCGCGAGGGATTGGGCTCGCGCGCAAAGTAGTTGATGGTTTTCGGCCCGTAGGGGTTGGGTGCGAACAACGCCCAGTTGCCTTCGCGGGCCAATTGCTGGCGGATGAAGGGGTCGTGGTAATCGGTGGCGGTGTCGAAGTCGCCGCCAAAGGTTTTCTCGGGATAGACCTTGGCAATGGGCACATAGAACTCGCCCTGATAGCGCACCAGCAAGGGCCGGTCGTTTGACACCAGTTCGGCCGCCAGGCTCAGGACAACCAACACGCCAAACAGCACCAAGCTCCAGAAACCCAGCCGATTGCGTGCAAAGCGCTGCCAGGCCCGCCGTGCCGGCGAAGGCGAACGCCCGACGCCCAAATCAGTGCCGCCGTGGATCGGGCTTTGCCCGTCCACAGGCGGCGCCCCCCCAGGGGGGAGGCGGCCTTCGGCCGCTTCGGGGGGCTTAGTCGAACCGGACACGGGGATCCACCCAGACATAACAGAGGTCGCTCACCAGCTTGGTCACCAGGCCAATGAGCGTGAAGAGGTAGAGCGTGCCCATCACCACCGGGTAGTCCCGCCGGATCACGCTCTCATAGCTCAGCAGGCCCAGGCCATCGAGCGAGAACAAGGTTTCAATGAGCAGCGAGCCGGTGAAGAAAGCGCCAATGAAGGCGGCCGGAAAGCCGGTGACGATGGGAATCAGCGCGTTGCGAAACACGTGCTTGTAAAGCACCTGGCGCTCGCCCAGGCCCTTGGCCCTGGCGGTCACCACATACTGCTTGCGGATCTCTTCGAGGAAGGCGTTCTTGGTCAGGATGGCGGTGACGGCGAAGCTGCCCAACACCATGGCCGTGACCGGCAGGCAGATGTGCCACAGGTAATCCACGATGCGCGCGCCCCAGCTGAGCTCCTCCCAATTGCTGGAGGTCAGGCCTCTGAGGGGGAACCATTGCAATTGCCCGCCGAACACCACCAGAAGCACCACGCCCAGCACGAAGCCGGGAATGGCGTAGCCCACCAGCACCAGCAGGGTGGTGATGAAGTCAAAGCGCGAACCGGCCCGCACGGCCTTGGCCACACCCAGAGGCACCGCCACCAGGTAGCTGATGAAAAAGGTCCACAGGCCCAGGCTGATGGAGACCGGCAGCTTCTCGATGATGAGATCAGACACCGCCTTGTTCTGGAAAAAACTCTTGCCCAGGTCAAAGCGCGCAAACTGCTCCAGCATCTGCAAGAAGCGTTCATGGGCCGGCTTGTCAAAGCCGTAGAGCGCCTTGATTTGCTCCAAGCGCTGCGGATTCACGCCCTGGGAGCCGCGGTAGCTCAGGCCACCACTTTCAGCGCCCCCGCCAGCGCCGGCCTTGGCTTCGGCCAGGTACTGCTCCACAGGTCCGCCAGGCACAAACTGCACCACGGCAAAGGTGATCAGCAGCACCCCCAGCAAGGTGGGGATCATGAGCAGCACGCGCTTGAGGATGTAGGCCAGCATCAGCGCGCCCACCAAGTGAAGATGGCCCAGCTCTCGCCCGTGACGTAGGGCGGCATGCTGTCAGGACGTGCCAGCCGACGCTGGTTGAAGGCCATGCGATGCGTGGGCGCTGACCACTGCGGGATGAGGTAGTGGCTGTGTGCGATCACGCGCTCCAGTGCCCGGCAGGCCGGCAGCATCTGAGCCTGGGTCTTGGCGCCCACCATGTGCCCGATGAGCTCGTCCACGGCCGGGCTGGCCACACCAGCGAGATTGCCCGAGTCCTCGGTGGCGGCGGCCTTGCTGCCAAACAGGTCGGCGTACTGCTGCCCGGGGCTGTGCGTGCCGCCATACGCAATGCTGGTGATGTCAAACTCAAAGCGCTGCAGGCGCTGCTGGTAGAGCGCAAAGTCGACCGCACGGTACTTGAGCTCGATGCCGATCTTCTCTAGGTTGCGTGCCCAGGGCGTGACCACGCGGGCGCCAGCCTCGTTGCTGTCGAGGTACTCGATGATGAAGGGCTGACCCTGGGCGTTGCGCAGCACGCCGTCCTGGATGGTCCAGCCAGCCTCGGCCAGCAGGTCACGGGCACGGCGCAGGTTGCCGCGCAGGCTCTGCTCGCCATCGGTGCGCGGGGGACGGTACATGGGGCCGAAGACCGCCTCCGGTACCTGGCTGCGCCAGGGCGTCAGCAGCGCCAGCTCTTCGGGGCCGGGGCTGCCCGTGGCCTGGCAGGCCGTGTTGCCAAAGAGCCCCACCACGCGCTGGTAGGCGCCGTAGAAAAGCTGGCGGTTCATCCACTCGTAGTCCATGGCCAGGCCGATGGCTTCGCGCACGCGCACATCCTTGAACTTGTCGCGGCGAACGTTGATGACATAGCTTTGGAAGCCCGATGGCAGCTTGTGACGGAACTCGCCCTTGACCAGCTCGCCGCTGTCAAAGCGCTTGCCAATGACGCGGCGCGCCCAGTCGCCGGCGGAGAAAAAGCGCATGAGATCGAACTCGCCGGCCTTCAACGCCTCCAGTCGGGCCGTGTTGTCTTTGTAGATCTTGACGGTGATACGGTCGAAGTTGGCCATGCCCCGGCGCACATTCAGGTCGCGCGCCCAATAGGCTGGATCGCGCACATAGGTGATGTCCTTGCCAAAGCGCACGGGGCCGACTCGGTAAGGGCCGCTGCCAATGGGGATGTCCATCACCACCTGGTCAAAGCGCTTGGGCTTGCCCGCCTCCTGGCCCCAGCTGCGGCTGAAGACCGGTAATCCACCCACGGTCAGGGGCAATTCACGGTTGGGTTTTTTGAAGCGGTAGCGCAGGGTGCGCTCGTCCAGCACGTCCACGCCGGCCACGTCTTCCAGCAAGGTCTTGTAGGCCGGCGAGGTGTACGGGCCCATCAGGGTGTCGAAGCTGTGCTTCACATCCTCAGCCCGCACCGGCTCGCCGTTGTGAAAGCGTGCCTCGGGCCGCAATCTGAAGGTCGCGCTCAGGCCATCAGGGGCCACACTCACGTCTTGCGCCAGCAGGCCATAACCCGAGCCTGTTTCGTCCAGCGAACCGGCCAGCAGCGAGTCGAACATCAGGTCAGACAGATAGGCCGGCGCACTGCCTTTGATGGTGAAGGGGTTGTACTTGTCGAAGGTGGAGGCGCGGGAGTTGCTCACCAGCCGGAGCTCGCCACCCCTGGGGGCTTGAGGGTTGGCATAGTCAAAGTGGACAAATCCTGGCGGGTACTTCAGATCGCCCCAGAGCGCATAGCCATGGGCTGCCCAGGTGGATGCGGCCGGCCACCAAAGCGCCCAAACCGCTGCGACCAGCAGGCGGAGACGGGGACTGATGCACCAATACCTCATGAGACAATTCTGCCCGAAAGCGCCCCACGGGCGCCTGCTGCCCTCGGTGGCACCTGACGACTCCAAAGGATAAAGACATGGGATTCCTCCAAGGCAAGAAGCTCCTGATCACGGGGGTGCTGTCCAACCGCTCCATCGCCTACGGCATCGCCAAGGCCTGCCATGCACAAGGGGCCGAGCTGGCTTTCAGCTATGTGGGCGAGCGCTTCAAGGACCGAATCACCGAATACGCCGCCGATTTCGGCTCCAAACTGATCTTCGACTGCGATGTCGGCAGCGACGAGCAGATCGAGCGCCTCTTCAAAGACCTGTCGGTTCACTGGCCGCAGTTTGACGGCTTCGTGCATGCCATCGGTTTTGCCCCGCGCGAAGCGATCGCCGGCGACTTTCTCGAGGGCCTTTCCCGCGAAGCCTTCAAGATCGCGCACGACATCAGCGCCTACAGCTTCCCGGCCATGGCCAAGGCGGCTCAGCCCCTGCTGCGCGACAAGGCTGCCCTGCTGACGCTGTCCTACCTGGGGGCCATCCGCACCGTCCCCAACTACAACACCATGGGCCTGGCCAAGGCCAGCCTCGAGGCCTCGGTGCGCTACCTGGCTGAATCGATGGGGCCCAAGGGCGTGCGCGTCAACGGGATCAGCGCCGGACCCATCAAAACCTTAGCTGCCAGCGGCATCAAGGGCTTTGGCAAGATCTTGAGCGTGGTGGCCGAGACCTCCCCCATCCGCCGCAACGTGACCATCGACGACGTGGGCAACGTGGCGGCCTTCCTTCTGAGTGACCTGGCCGGTGGCGTGACGGCCGAAATCACCTACGTCGATGGGGGTTTCAGCCAAGTGGTGGGCGGCATCGCCGAACCGGCCGAGGGCTGAGCAACCCAGCCCTGGAGCTGGATACAAAAAAGGCGCACCGAGGTGCGCCTTTTTTATTGACGGGATGAACCTCAGGGCTTGACACAGTCCGCGTAGTACCGGGGTTTGCCTGCGGCATCGAGCTCTTCGATGAGGCCATGGATGTCGGTTTCGAAACCCGGGCACTGCGCATTGAACTCGCGGGCGAATTTCAGGTAGTCCACGATTTTCCGGTTGAACACCTCGCCCGGGATCAGCAGCGGAATGCCGGGCGGGTATGGCGTGACCAGGCCCACGGTGATGCGACCCTCCAGATTGTCGATCTCCACGCGCTCGGTCTTGCGGTGCGCGATGTGCGCATAGGCGTCGCTGGGCGTCATGGCCGGGGCCAGGTCGCTCAGGTAGACCTCGGTGGTCAGGCGCGCGATGTCGTACTTGGCGTACAGCTCGTGGATGTGCTGGCACAGGTCGGCCAGACCCATGCGCTCGTAGCGCGGGTACTTCTGGCAGAACTCCGGCAGGATCCGCCACATGGGCTGGTTCTTGGCGTAGTCGTCCTTGAACTGCTGCAGCGCTGTCAGCAAGGTGTTCCAGCGACCCTTGGTGATGCCGATGGTGAACATGATGAAGAAGCTGTACAGGCCCGTCTTCTCCACGATCACGCCATGCTCGGCCAGGAACTTGGTGACGATGCTGGCCGGGATGCCCGTCTTGGCGAACTTGCCATCGAGGTCCAGACCCGGCGTGACGATGGTGGACTTGATCGGGTCCAGCATGTTGAAGCCCGAGGCGATCTGGCCAAAGCCGTGCCAGTTGCCGTCAAGGGCCGAGGAGTCCTCGCCCTGCAAGATCCAGTTGTCGGCCTGACCAATGCCTTCTTCCATGAGCTGCTCAGGCCCCCAGACCTTGAACCACCAGTCGTCGCCGTATTCGGCATCGACCTTGCGCATGGCACGGCGGAAGTCCAGCGCCTCGGCAATGCCTTCCTCCACCAGTGGAGTGCCGCCGGGCGGCTCCATCATGGCGGCAGCCACGTCGCAGCTGGCGATGATGCTGTACTGCGGCGAGGTGGAGGTGTGCATCAGGAAGGCCTCGTTGAAGAGGTGCCTGTCGAGCTTGACGTTCTGCGAGTCCTGCACCAGCACATGGCTGGCCTGGCTGATGCCGGCCAGCAACTTGTGGATGGACTGCGTGGCGTAGACCATGGTCTCCTTCGGCCGCGGGCGGTTCTTGCCCATGGCGTGGTAGGAGCCGTAGAAGGGATGGAAGGCCGCGTGCGGCAGCCAGGCCTCATCGAAGTGCAGGTTGTCGATGTAGCCGTCCAGCATGCCCTTGATGGTCTCGGTGTTGTAGAGCACACCGTCGTAGGTGGACTGGGTGAGCGTGAGCACGCGCGGCTTCACTTTGGTCGCGTCCACGCCCTGGAGCAGTGGGTTGGCCAGGATCTTGGCCTCGATGGCTTCGCGCGTGAATTCGCTCTGCGGGATGGGCCCGATGATGCCGAAGTGGTTGCGCGTGGGCTTGAGGAACACCGGGATCGCACCGGTCATGATGATGGAGTGCAGGATGGACTTGTGGCAATTGCGGTCCACCACCACCACGTCGCCTGGCGCCACCGTGTGGTGCCAGACCATCTTGTTGGAGGTGCTGGTGCCATTGGTCACGAAGAAGCAGTGATCGGCATTGAAGATGCGAGCGGCATTGCGCTCGCTCGCGGCCACCGGCCCGGTGTGGTCGAGCAGCTGCCCGAGTTCTTCCACGGCATTGCACACGTCAGCGCGCAGCATGTTTTCGCCGAAGAACTGGTGGAACATCTGGCCCACGGGGCTCTTCAAGAAAGCCACGCCACCCGAATGGCCAGGGCAGTGCCAGGAGTAGGAGCCGTCCTCGGCGTAGTCAAGCAGGGCCTTGAAAAACGGGGGCTGTACACCCTCGAGGTAGCTCTTGGCCTCGCGGATGATGTGACGCGCCATGAACTCCGGCGTGTCCTCGTACATGTGGATGAAACCGTGCAACTCCCGCAGGATGTCGTTGGGGATATGCCGCGAGGTCTTGGTCTCGCCGTAAACGTAAATGGGCACATCCAGGTTCTTGCGCCGCACTTCGGCAATGAAGTTGCGCAGGCTCAAGACGGCCGGATCCAGGTCGGGTCCGGGCGTGAACTCCTCGTCATCAATCGAGAGAATGAAGGCACTGGCCCGGCTTTGTTGCTGTGCAAACTGCGACAGGTCGCCGTAGCTGGTGACACCCAAGATCTCGAAGCCCTCAGACTCGATGGCCTGCGCCAGCGCGCGGATGCCCAAGCCCGAGGTGTTCTCGGAACGAAAGTCTTCGTCGATGATGACGATAGGGAAACGAAATTTCATGGGCGGCAGGGCTGGCGGGCCTGGATGGAACGGAAAACGCCTGAGTGTAAAGTCATACCGATCCTGGCAGGTGCCGATACGGGTCCCGCCGCCAAGAACATCCTGACACACCATCGCAACCCCGCAAGGCCATGACTCCCCTGAACGTCCTGGGCACCGCCCTGGTCCCCTGCTCCTTCGATCCCCTGACCGGCTACATGCGCGACGGCTGCTGCAGCACCGACGAGAGCGATGCGGGCTCGCACCTGATCTGCGCCCGCATGACGGCCGAGTTTCTGGCCTTCTCGCAGGCCGTTGGCAACGACCTCAGCACGCCCCGGCCGGAGTGGCGCTTTCGTGGCCTCAAGCCCGGTGACCGCTGGTGCCTGTGTGCCACCCGCTGGCGCCAGGCCCTGCTGGCGGGCCTGGCCCCGCCAGTGGTGCTCGAGTGCACCCATGAGCGGGCTCTGGAATTCGTGAGCCTGGACGATCTCAAGCAGCACGAGTACCACCGCCCCCACTGACCGAGAAGGCCGCGCTGCCCATCGGGCAGGCATGGACGGCCGATTTGTCGCCCAGGCGCTGGGGCGAAGTGCCGAGTTTGAGGGAAGATGCGGCGAACGCGCTGCCAGCGCAGACTGCGACATCCCAATCTGGAGGAGTGACCCCATGGCCCTCGACCACCTGCTCGTGCTCGACCTGACCCACATGCTTTCCGGCCCCTACGGCACCATGATGCTGGCCGACCTGGGCGCCCGCACCATCAAGGTGGAGCCGCCGGGCAGCGGAGAGGGCACCCGCCGCCTGCTGGAAAAAGACCCCGACTTCTCACGCCAGGGCATGGGGGCCTACTACCTCACGCTCAACCGGAACAAAGAAAGCGTGTGCATCGACCTCAAGAGCGAGGCCGGACGCGCCGTGTTCCTCGACCTGGTGCGCCAGGCGGATGTGGTGTTCGACAACTTCAGCGTCGGGGTGCCCAAGCGCCTGGGCATCGACCACGAGGCCTTGTCCCGTGTCAACCCGCGCATCATCACCTGCTCCGTCACGGGCTTTGGCGAAACCGGCCCAGACATTCACCGCCCCGCCTTTGACCAGGTGGTTCAGGCCATGGGCGGCGGCATGTCCATCACCGGCACGCCCCAGACCGGCCCCTTGCGCAGCGGCATTCCGATTGGCGACCTGGGCGGGGGCCTGTTTGGCATCATCGGCGTGCTGGCGGCCATTGCCGAGCGCGAACGCACCGGTGTGGGCCAGCACGTGGACATCTCCATGCTCGATGCGCAGGTCTCCATGCTCAACTACATGGCCACCATGTACCTGATGTCGGGCCAGGTGCCCGAGGGCATCGGCAACGGGCACTTCGTACACGTGCCCTACAACGCCTTTCCCACCGCCGATGGCCACGTGATCGTGGCCTGCATCGGCGACGCTTTCTACGAGCGTTTTGCCAAGTTCATCCAGATCGATGAACTCAGCAAACCTGAGTACCTGCAGCAGCCCGTGCGCTTTGCGGCCAAGGCCCGCATCGAGGCGCTGATCAGCGAAAAGTTCCGCACCCAAAGCACGGCCTACTGGCTGGAAAAACTCGAAGCAGCCCAAATTCCTTGCGGCCCCGTGAACAATTTCGCCCAGTCCCTGAACAACGCCCAGGTGCGCGCGCGTGACATGGTGGTGCCGGTCGAACTCCAGGGCGGCGAGCGCGTCGAGATGCCGGGCAACCCGGTCAAGCTCTCGGCCAATGCACCGCGGCCCTTCACCCGCCCACCCACGCTGGGCGAGCACACCGACGGCGTGTTCTCCAAGCTGCTGGGCTACAGCGCAGAGCGCATTCAAGAGCTGCGCCAACAGGGTGTCATTGCCTGATCAACCAAGGAATTCCGACATGGACCGCATTCACATCACCGACGTCAGTCCCCGCGATGGCCTGCAGAACCAGCCCTTGCACGTGAGCACCGACGGCAAGCTCGGCCTCATCCAGCGCCTGGTGCAGGCCGGGGTGCAGAGCGTGGAGGCCACCAGTTTTGTCTCGCCCAAGGCCGTGCCGCAGATGGCCGATGCCAGCGAGGTGGTGGCCGGAGCGCTACAGCGTTTCCCGGCCCTGCGCTGCTCGGTGCTGGTGCCCAACCTCAAGGGCCTGGAGCGCGCGCACGCGGCTGGCGCCCGCGAGATCGCCGTGGTGCTCTCGGCCACGGAAACCATGAACCTCAAGAACATCAACATGGGCCTGACCCAGGCCACCGAGGTCAGCGAGCAGACCCTGCATGCCGCCCGCGCCCTGGGCATGAAGACCCGGGCCTATGTGGCGGTGGCTTTTGAATGCCCGTTCGAGGGCCTGACGCCTGCCGCACGTGTGATTGAGCTGTCAGAGCGCATGCATGCCGCGCAGGCGGACGAAATCGTGATCGCCGACACGATTGGCGCCACAGGCCCAGCCCAGGTGCGCGAACTCGTTCGTCTGCTGGCCAGCTCCCTGCCGCTGGAGACGCTGGCCATGCATTTCCACGACACGCGGGGCATGGGCGTGGCCAATGCCTGGGCGGCACTGGAAAACGGCATCCGCCGCTTTGACGCCAGCGTAGGCGGCATCGGCGGCTGCCCGTTTGCCCCCGGCGCAGCCGGCAACGTGGCCACCGAAGACCTGGTGCTGCTCGCCCAGGGCGCCGGCCTGCACACCGGAATTGATCTGATGGGGCTGCTCGACGCGGTGGAACACGCCGAAACGCTGCTCCAGCGCAGCCTGGGCGGCCGAAGCAGCGCCTGGCTCAGGCGGCAAAAGGCCAAAATGGCCTCGGCTGCCTGAGCGGCTCAGGCTGACTCAGTTGGCCTTGGCGCCAGACAGGCGAATCACCTCGCCCAGCCGCGCTTCGTCGCGGCGCATGCGCGCCTCTAACTGAGCGGCCGTGCCCCCCAAGGGGTCGCCACCCGCGCCCCGGATGACCTCCAGAAAGCCTGGGTCACGGAAGAGCTTATTGATCTCTGCATTGAGACGTGCAATGGCCTCCGGCGGGGTTTTGGACGGCGCCAGAATGCCGAACCAGCCCACCAGTTCATAGTCGTTGATGCCCAGGGCCTCGTTGACCGTGGGCACATCCGGCAGCAGTGGGGAGCGTTTGGTGCCGGTCACGGCCAGGGCCTTGAGCCGCCCTGCCCTGACAAATTGCAAGGCCACCGGCAGATTCACAAAGCCGACCTGCAACACGCCGCCCAGGTGGTCGTTGGTGGCCTGGGCATTGCCCTGGTAGGGCACATGCGTGAACTTGGCGCCCGTCTTGACGGCCAGCAGCTCGGCCGCCAGGTGGCCCGAGCTGCCCGCGCCGGGAGTGCCGTGGTTGAGCTTGTTCGGTTCATTGCGCCCCAGCTGCACCAGTTCCTTGAGATTGTTGATATTCAGGCTGGGGTGGACGGTGATGACGTTGGTGACCTCAGCCACCTCGATCACCGGCACCAGGTCGCGCATGGTGTTGTAGGGCAGCGAGGCATACAGCGCCTGGTTGGTGACCAGCGGCAGCCCGTTGATCAGCACGGTGTGGCCGTCGGGCGCGGCCTTGGCCACGAAGTCATTGCCAATGTTGGTGCCCGCGCCCGGCTTTTGCTCCACGACCACGGGCTGGCCCAGGGCCGGAGCCAGGCGCTGGGCCATGGCACGAGCAAAGATGTCCGAGCTGCCGACCAGCGCCGGCACCACAATGCGCACGGTCTTGCTGGGGAAGACGGCAGGCGCCTGGGCCATGGCCGCCAAGGGAGTGGTCGCCAGGCCCAGCTGGGCGCTGTACTTGAGCAGGTCACGTCGGTTCATGGTGTGAATATCTCCTAGGTGTTGAACGGGTGGATGTGCAGACTTCAATGATGCTCTAACAAATTGCCGTAGCCCGCTTTTTTGTCCTGGATGCCACAGGCGCGCAGGGCGTGCCAATAAGTGGCGGTGTTGATGGCGATGACGGGCTTGCCCAGGAAGAGCTCGGCGGCCGCGGCCAGCCTGATCATCGACAGGTTGGTGCCCACTTGAACGATGGCGTCCACATCGTCGCCATCGAGCTGCCGGATGGCCTGGCGGCACATCTCGTCGGTGCTGTGGGCGATCTGCACCGGGCTCGGTCGCTGCAGGCACACATCACGCACCACGGTAAAGCCGCAATCCTCGTAGAAACGCCGCACCTCTTTGTTGGCCACCTCAAAGTAGGGCGACAGAAAGGCAATGCGCTTGGCCTTGTAGACGTTCAGCGCGGCCTCTGTGGCAAAGGAGCCGCAAGACACGCCCACCTGGGCGCGCTCCTTCATCATCGTCAGGTACTTGCTCGCCCCCTCGCGGCCGTTCCAGAAGGTGGCGGCCGACATGCCCATGACCATGTAGTCCATCTCGCAGCTGCGCAGCACATCCACGGCCTCCAAGGTGGCCTTGTTGATGTTCTCCACCAACTTCAGGAAGCTCTCGTTGTCATTGACCGGGTTGTTGGGAATGGCGATGCGGCTGTAATGATTGGTCACCCCGACCGGACGCAGGTCATCGAAGTCGGGCTGCACGATGGTGTTGGTCGACGGCCCCAGGGTGCCGAGCTTCTTGCGGTAGCCAAGGTGGTCCATGCGTCAGTTCCTTGCCATCAGGCGTTGGTGTTGGGTGATGAATTCGTCGCGGCGCATCACGTCCGCGTACTTTTGCTGCATGTCGAACAGGTTGGCCTCGTGCGGCTCGAGAGCCCGGTCGCCCACGCAGTCGCTGATAACGATGGTGCGCAGGTTGTGCTGCAGGGCATCGACCACGCTGGCGCGCACGCAACCGCTGGTGGTGCAGCCGGTGATCACCGCGGTGTCAACCCCGCGCTGAAGCAGCCATCCGGCCAGACCGGTCTCAAAGAAAGCCGAGGCCGACTGCTTGCGGATCACCCACTCCCCTGGAGCCGGGCTGAGCTGCGGCACGATCTGCGAGCCCGGCGCATGCTCGGTGAGCTTTTGCAGCGCAGGCACCCGCAGGGCAAAGATGTTGTGGTTGGCACCATCTTCTTCAAACACCACCCGGGTGTGCACCACCGGCAGGCGCTGTGCGCGAAAGTGCGCCAGCAGCTCCACGGTGTGGTCGGCGGCGGCCTCGATGTGCGGCCCGCCCAGTTGGTTGAAGTCGACAAAGCCGTTGACGAAGTCCACCAGGATGAGGGCGCATCGATGGCCGATGCCGCTGGTGCCGCCCAGTCCCTGGTGGCGGTAGATGGCGTGCTTGTCCATGGGGTCCTTTCTCAGCGCGCCTGGCCGCTGGCCGGCGCCTCGTCAGCCTGGGCATGGCGCTCGTCAAAGGCCTGCACCCAGTCAAAGCCCATGAGCTGGGAGAAGGCCTCAAAGTCGTGCAGGGGCGTGCTGCCGCCCACGCTGGAGCCCGTGCGCTTGATCGTCTGGTACACGCCGTCGAAGGCCGCCGCCCCAGCCAGAAAGGCCGCGGCTGGAAAAATGGCCAGGCTGTAGCCCAGCTCCACCAGTTCCTGCTGCGTCAGCACCGGCGTGCGGCCGCCTTCGACCATGTTGGCCACCAGAGGCAGGTCGAAGCTGCGGCAAATGGTGTGCATTTCCTCGATGGATTCGGGGCTTTCCACGAACAGCAGGTCAGCACCCGCCCGGGCATAGGCCTCCGCGCGCCGCAAGGCCTCATCCAGGCCCAGGGTGGTACGGGCGTCGGTGCGCGCAATGATGAGGAAGTTCGGATCGCTGCGCGATTCCACCGCCACGCGGATCTTTTCAACCATCTGCGATGTAGGGATCACGCGACGGCCCAGCATGTGGCCGCATTTTTTAGGGAACTCCTGGTCTTCGAGCTGGATGACACAGGCTCCGGCGGTTTCATAACCGCGCACGGTGTGCATCACGTTGAGCAGCCCGCCATAGCCGGTGTCGCCATCACAGATCATGGGGGTGGTGGTGATGCTGGCGTACTGCTGAACCCGGTTGACCATGTCGGCATAGCTGGCCAGGCCCGCATCAGGCAGGCCCAGGTAGGAGGCCACCGTGCCGTAGCCCGTCATGTAGAGGGCTTCAAACCCCAGCCGGTCGGCCATCTTGGCCGAGATCATTTCGAACACGCCCGGGGCGATGAGCAGATCCTTCTGGCGCAAGCGAGCGGCCAGCTGGGCCCGCTTGTCGGCCGCACTCACGCGGCTCAATCCGTTGTGCAGGCTCATGCGATGGACTCCGCGCGCTCCAGTGCGTCGATCATGGACGACTTGCGCAGATAAGCGCGCGCCTGCACGGGGTCTGCCGCGATGGTCCGCAACTCGTCCTGGGTCTGCTTGCGCCGCACTGGATCGCGCTCTTCGATCTCACGCTTGTTGCGCGCCGTGCTGGCGTTGATGTATTCAATGGCAATGGTGCGGCGCTGGCGCTCATACAGGTCCAGCAGGTCGGTGGAGGCACCCTGGTAAATCACTTGCAGGAGTTTGAGGGACAGGTTCATGGCGTCATGCACGCCGCCATTCATGCCCATGCCGCCCAGGGGATTGTTGATGTGGGCCGCATCGCCGGCCAGAATCACCCGGCCTTGGCGGAACTCCTTGGCCACCCGTTGGTGCACCTTGTAGAGGGTGCGGTGCAGGGTCTTGTAGGGCTGGGCCTGGGGCAGCAGGCGCTGCAGCCGGGCCTGCACGGCCTCATCGCTCATGACGTGCTCGTCAGACTCTTCTGCCGGCGTAGGAAACAGCACGCGCCACAGGGTGGGCACGCGCAGCAGGACACACCACTCCTCGGGGTCGGAGCAGTAGTTCACGTAGGACAAGCGGGGCAGGTGGTCCGCGTACTCGAAATCGGTGGAGATCACCAGGAAACGTTCCGGGTAGGTGATGCCTTCGAACTCAATGTCCAGGGCCCGGCGGGTCGCACTCCAGGCACCATCGGCGCCGATCATGTAATCGGCCTGAATCGGGCGGCTTTCCCCCTGACAGGCCACCACGGCATTCACCTTGTCCGCCGTCTGTGTGACCGATTCCACCTTGGTGGAGAACAGCATGGTGACGTGTGGCAGGGCCTCGAGCTGCTGGCGGATCAGCTCGGTCAGTTTCCATTGCTCGCACTGCAGGCGGAAGGGGTGATCCACATCGCCTTTGAGCAGCTGCATGTCGAATTCGGCGATCACGCCCTCCTGGCGGTCACGCTGCTGCGTGTAGCGGGCCACCAGCCCTTGCGAGACCAGCTGGTCCGTCAGGCCATAGGCGGCGAGCATGTCCAGGGTGGGTGGGTGGAAGGTCGAGGCCCGCAGGTCCATGCTCAGCTGTGCAGCGGCCTCCACCACGGTGACCTGCACCCCCGCCTTGCCCAATACCAGGGCAGCGACCAAGCCCACCGGGCCGGCTCCAGCAATCAGGACATGTGTATTCATCTGGGGTTTTTGTATTTGAAAGAAGGAGGCCTCAATGTACACAAGTTGGTGAAAGATAAAAGATCCAATCCATTAAATGCCTCCAAACCCCCGTGAAATCCCTAGTAAATCGACTTTAATTAGTGGATAACCCTTGCAAACACAGCTCATCAGGGTTGTCTTGGGTTTTCAATGTACACAATGAAGCTATATTGAACCCACATGACCAGCGCTCGCAGCCTCGCCTACGACACCGTTCGACAACGCATCCTGGAGGGTGAATTCCAGCCGGGTGAGCGTTTGCTCGAAGAAGAGCTGGCGCAGCGTGTGGGGGTCTCGCGCACCTCCATCCGAGATTGCCTGCGGCGCCTGGCCGGCGAAGGCCTGGTGCGCACCGAAGCCAATCGGGGCACCTTCGTCATTGAGTTCAGCAATGCTGAAGTGGATGAAATTTTCCAGCTGCGTGCGGTGCTGGAGGGACACGCCACGGCGCTGGCCGCTGTGCACGGCACGCCCGAAGACTGGGACGCCTTGAGCGAGGTTGCTGCAGAGATCGACCGCCAACTGGCCCAGCCCGAAACCGACGATGCCCTGCGCTTTGCCCGTTTCCAGCAGAGCAACACACGCTTTCACGACATCATTCTGCGGGCCAGTGGTTCGCCCCGCCTGCAGACCCTCACCCGCTCCCTCATCGAGCTGCCCCTGGTCACCATCAAGCAGCATGCCTGGCCCGGCGAGGTTCGTATCCGCCGCTCCAACGAGCAACACTGGGAAATCATCGAGGCGCTCAAGGCCAAAGACCCCTTGCTGGCGCGTTTGCGGGTGCAGTCACACATCATCACGGCGCGCCCCAAAGCCATGGTGGCGCAAACGCTGATGCCCCTGGCCCTGCTGTGAACAAACCATGAGCACCTTGCCCGACCGCCCCCTGAACATCATCGTCACTGGAGGCGGTCGTGGCCTTGGCTGGGAAATGGCCGACGCTCTGTTGCAGGCCGGCCACCGGGTCCTGGTCACCGGCGCACGCGCATCGGATGAGCTGGAGTCCGCTTGCAAGGCCTGGAATGCCGGGCATGCCCAGCCGCGCGCCCTGGCCGAAGTGGCCGACGTGGCCCAGTGGGACGATTGCCAGCGCGTGGCCCAGCGTTGCCTGCAGGAATGGGGACATATTGACGGCCTGGTCAACAACGCCGGCCGCGGCATGCTGGAAATCAGCGACACCTTCAATACCGAGCCGGCCCTCTTCTGGCAGGCCGATCCCCAGGGTGTGTCGAACATTCTGCAAGCCAATGTGCAGGGCCCCTTCCTCATGGCCCGGGCCTGCGTTCCGCACATGGTGGCCCAAGGCTGGGGCCGGGTGGTCAACATCTCCACCAGCGAAGTGACCATGGTGCGCACCGGCTACTGCCCCTACGGCCCCAGCAAGGCGGCCCTAGAAGCCATGAGCGTGATCTGGGCCAAGGACCTGGCCGGCCGGGGCGTGACCGTCAACGTGCTGCTGCCGGGCGGCGCCACCGATACGAAGCTGCTGCCGGGCAGCGGGACAGACCGGCGCGGTGCCGACGGCCAGCTGCTATCGCCGGCGCTCATGCGCGCGCCCATCGCCTGGCTGATGAGCGCACCCGAAGAGGTGAACGGGCGGCGCTACGTGGCACGCCTGTGGCCCGCAGACCAGCCCCCTGAAGAAGCCGCACGCCAAGCCCAAAGTCTGTCGCACGAGCGGCCGGCCATCATGTGAGCGCCCTTGTGAGCTCAGCCCACATCCTTCCAGGCAAAGCCCTCCTGATGGCTGACCACGCGCCCCGCCGTCGGCGTGGGGAAGTGCCCAGCCAGCAGCACGGTGGACGTGTCAGCCACGGCATTGACCAGCGCCTGGCGGGTGCTCGCGGCCTGGGCCGGGTCATCGCAAAAGCGCGAGGACCAAGACAGGTCCAGCAGCTGCACGGGGGTGTGCAGGATGTCGCCCGTAAAGATCGCGCTCTGTCCTTGGCTGTTCGCATGCAGGCAGCAAGTGCCCGCCGTGTGGCCCAGCGCCGAGCGCAGGTACACACCCTCCTCGAATTCAAAGTCCTCGCGCACCAAGTCGGCCTGACCGGCTTCCATGACGGGCAGCACGCTGTCGGCAAAAGAGCCATGGTTGGGAGCCGGCTCGCCGCGGGCCAGGGCTTCGCGGTGCGCGCGCTCCCAGTGTGTGTATTCCGTCTGGGCGAACACGTAACGCGCCTTCGGAAAGGTGGGCACCCAGCGCCCGTCCTTGAGCTGCGTGTTCCAGCCGACGTGGTCGGCGTGCAGATGGGTGCAGCAGACAAAGTCGATGTCCTCTGGGGCGTAGCCTGCGCGGGCCAGGGTCTCCAGGTAGGGGGACTGCTGCTCGTGCCAGCTGGGCCGAGCCGGCCTGGGCTTGTCGTTGCCCACGCAGGTGTCAATGAGGATGCGGTGGTGCGGCGTGCTCAGCACATAGCTGTGAAAGCTCATCATGAGTCGGTTGTCGTCGCTGAGGTAGCGCGGCCGGATCCATTCGGACTGGGCCTCTACACGGGCCATGTCCACCCCGGGCAGGATGAAGTCCACCGGGGCAAAAGCCCCCTCGCTTTCCACCACCCGGTCTACCCGCAGCCCACCCACGTGCAAGGTCTTCATCACGCACTCCTTGGTTGCACGGCCCCGGCCGCGATGGATCGAACAAACTTTTTTTCAGTGTAAGAGGATTCCGCATGCACTACCCCTGGGTACCCCTGATCAAACGCAAGCCGCTGCGCTGGCCCGGCGGCAAGAAGCTGGCCGTCATCATCACGATGAACTGCGAGTACTGGGACCTCACACGCGAGGGCACCGAGCCGAACTACGCCGGCGGCCCGCCCATGCTGCCCGACCCCCTGCCGGGCAACGTGGCTGACTTTCCCAACTTCACTTGGCGTGAATATGGCCAGCGTGTGGGCGTGTGGCGCATGTTCAAGTTGTTCAGCGACATGGGCGTGCCTTTTTCATCCACGGCCAATGCCAAAACCATGCTGGAGCGGCCCGAGATCATCGAGTACGCCAAGGAACGGGGCTGGGAGGTGGTGCCCCACAACTACGAGCAGGGCGAGCTGCTCACGCGCTACACCTTTGACATCGACAAGGAGCGTCAGATCATCGACGCCACCTTGAAGGTTTATGAGAAGGTGGTCGGACGCAAGGCCAAAGGCTGGCTGTCGTCCTCGCTGCGCAGCACCCCCAACACACCGGACCTGCTGGCCGAGCAGGGCATGAAGTTCTTCTGCGACTACATGAATGACGACCAGCCGTACTTGATCCAGACCCCGAGCGGCCCCATCGTCAACGTGCCCTACACCATCGAGGTGAATGACTTCACCTTCTTCCACCGCCGGGCCATGACCACCTGGGATGCCGCGCGCATGCTCAAGGACCAGTTCGATGAGCTGTACAAGGAAGGCGCTGAGACCGGCCGCATCATGAGCGTGGGCCTGCACCCGCATGTCTCGGGCCATCCGCACCGCATGCCCTGTTTTCGTGACTTCCTGGCCCATGCCAAAAGCCATCCGGACGTGTGGTGGACCACCCGGGAAGAGATTGCCGAGTGGTACCTGGCCAACCACGAGTCGCACATCGCATGATCGCCCGCCTGCGTTCTTTTCACGCGTCATCGGGTTTTCCCAATGGGCGCCGGGCGCAGGCTGCGACACAGTCCGTGCAGCGTTTAATTCCGCAGAGGTAAATCCCGCGTGCAACTGCTTCAGCAAATCATCAACGGCCTGATGCTCGGCGGCATCCTGGCGTTTGTGGCGGTGGCCTTCACCTTGACCATCGGCATGCTCAATTTCCTGAACTTCACCATTCCGGCGCTCTTCATGCTCGCCGGCATGGTGAGCTGGGCGGCCTCCAGTACGGGCGCGCATCCCTTGGCCCTCGGCTGGCATTGGCTGCCGGCCATGCTGCTGGGCATCGCGGTGGCGGTGCTGGCCTCCTTGCTGATTGAGCGCTTTACCTACCGCTACATGAAGGCACGCTTCGGTGACGCCACCGAGCATGCGCTGCCCCTGGTGAGTTCGCTGGGTTTTCTCATCATCTTCGAGCACCTGGCCATGACGCTGTGGAGCACCGACCCACAGCGCTTTGAGCTGCCCTTCAAGCAAACGAGCGTGGAGCTGGGTGGACTCATCTTCGGGCTGCCGCACATGGCCAGCCTGGTGATGGCGGTGGCGTTGGTGGCGCTGCTCAACCGCATCTTGCACAAGACCCGGCTCGGGCGGGCTCTGCGCGCGATTGCTGAGAACCCCAACGCCAGCACGCTCATGGGCGTGGAGGTGCAGCACATCGTGCCGGTGGTCTTCGTCATTGCGGGCGTGCTCTCGGCCTTGGCGGGCATTTTGTATGCCGCCAGCTACGGCACGGTCACTCCATTCATGGGTGAGGCCATTGCCACGGATGCCATCGCCGGCATGGTGCTCGGCGGCCTGGGCAACATTTGGGGCGCGATCGCCGGGGGTCTGCTCGTGGGCCTGGTTAAGGTGCTGGCCATCAGCACCTTTGGCGCCGAGATCGAAAAAATCCCTGTCTGGGGGCTGCTGCTGCTCATTCTCATCGTGCGGCCCGCGGGTCTCTTCGGCCACAACAAGATAGGCAGGGAGAAGTTCTGATGTCCGGTTACCTCGGCGGCCTTCTGGCCATGCTGGCCATCAACATCATCGTGGCCTATGCGGTGTACGTTCCGGCCTCGGCCGGCCTGCTCAACCTGGGGGCGGCCGGTTTCGTGCTCGTGGGCGCCTATACCGCGGGGGCCTTGACCTCCCTCTACGAGGTGCCCCTCGCTCCGGCCCTGATGGCCGGCGTGTCCATGGCGGCGCTGGTGGCCTTCCTGGTGTCCTTCCCCATCCTGCGCACCCGGGGTATTTACATGGTGCTGGCCACCTTTGCCTTTGCGGAAGTGGTCGGTGGCGTACTGCTCAACATTCCCGCGCTCGGCGGTGCCGCCGGGCTGTCGGTCATGGCGTATGCAGGCCTGCCGGTGGTGCTGCCCTGCGCGCTGGGCACCATACTCTTTGTGGCCTGGCTCATGCACACGCGCTTTGGCCTGTCGGTGCGCGCCGTACACGATGACGAAAGCGTGGCCAATCTCTTTGGCGTGCACCTGCGAATGACCCAGGTGGTGGCCTTCACGGTGGGCGGCGCCATCGGCGGATTGGGTGGCGGCCTGTTGGTGCACCAGTTCAACTTCATCGATGTGCAGTCCACCGGCGTGATGTTCAGCATCTACGTGCTGCTCTACGTGCTGATGGGCGGCACCCAGACCGTGTGGGGGCCGCTCTTTGGCGCCCTCTTCTTCACACTGGTGCCCGAGGCGCTCAGGAAACTATCCACCCTGGACCCCATGCTCAAGTCCCTCGAAGGCGGCCGCTACATGGTGTTCGGCATCGCCGTGGTGCTGCTGATGATGTGGCGTCCTCAGGGCGTGATCACGCGCACCCTGGTGGAGTCCCTGCTGCCGGGCCGCCGCGCGAGGAGCAAGTCATGAGCAGCGTCCTGTCCCTGGAAGGCGTGTGCAAGTCCTTCGGTGGTCTGAAGGTCATCGACGACGTCAGCCTGAACGTGCCCGAAGGCAGCCGCACGGCCCTGATTGGCCCCAATGGTGCGGGTAAGTCCACCGCCTTCAACCTGATTTCAGGGGTGTACCCCATCGACAAGGGCTGCATACGCGCCCTAGGGGCCGACATCACTCACTTGTCGGTACCCCAGCGGGTGCGGCACGGCATTGCCCGATCGTTCCAGAACATCCGGCTCATGCCGCACCTCTCGACCCTGGAGAACGTGATGCTGGGTGAGCACCACCGCAGCCATCCGCTGCAACTGGTGGGCAGCGCCCGGGCCAGTGCCCGCGCCCGCCGCGCCCTTGAAGACGCCGGGCTGGACACCTACCCCGGGCAGGTGGTGTCGGATCTGCCCTACGGCATTCAAAAACGCATCGAGGTGGTGCGCGCCCTCATGGCCGAACCCCGCATCCTGCTGCTCGACGAGCCTGCCGCTGGCCTGAACAACACCGAAACCAAGGAGCTGCGGCTGCTGCTCGAGCGCATTTCCGCCCAGGGCATCACCCTGGTGGTGGTGGAACACGACATGCCCTTTGTGCGCCACCTGTGCAACCACGTGGTGGTGCTCAACTTCGGGCGCAAGATCTTCGAAGGAACGCCTCAAGAAGTCAGCCAAGACGCCGGCGTGCTCGAGGCCTACCTGGGCAGCGCCCAGGTGATGGAGGCCAGCCATGTTGCTTGAAGCCCGCGATCTGCACGTCAGCTACGGGCGCACGCAAGCGCTCAAGGGCGTCTCGCTGCACGTGGAGGCTGGCGAAATCGTCACCGTGCTGGGCGCCAACGGCGCCGGCAAGAGTTCTCTCCTCAAGGCCCTGCAGGGCATGGTTCGACCGGCCAGCGGGGATGTGCGCTTCAAGGGTGAGTCGATCACCGGCCGCAGCGCCGCCTGGCGGGTTGGCCAGGGCCTGGTGATGGTGCCCGAAGGCCGGCAGATCTTCGTGAGCATCAGCGTTCATGACAACCTGCTCATGGGCGCCTACACCCGGCGCGACGATCCCAGCCGCGAGATCGAGGCGATCTACGAGCGCTTTCCCAATCTGGCACAACGCCGCGACATGCCGGCCTCTGTGCTTTCCGGTGGTGAGCAGCAGATGCTGGCCATCGGCCGCGCCCTGCTGGCGCGCCCTGCCCTCATGATGCTTGACGAGCCCTCCCTGGGCTTGAGCCCCCTGCTCGTCAAGACACTGTTCGACCTGATCCGGGACCTCCATCGCGAGGGCCTGGCTATCCTGCTGGTCGAGCAGAACACACACATGGCCCTGGCTACCGCCCACAGGGCCTATGTGCTTGAACTCGGGCGGCTGGTTCTACAAGGTGATGCTCAGGCACTGGCTTCCGATCCGCGCATGGCGGCGGCCTACCTGGGCGCATGACATAAGGAGCGTGGCTGATGAAAAAACGTCTGTTGCTGATTGCGGGCCTCGCGGCAAGCATGTTGGCCCCTGCCTGGTCCCAGGACCTGGTGCTGGGCCTGTCCCATGCCAAAACCGGCCGGTATGCCGGCGTGGGGGTGGGTACCGAAATTGCCGTGGACATTGCGGTGGCCGAAATCAACGCGGCAGGCGGCATCAACGGCCGCAAGATCCGCATTGAAAAGTTTGACACCGGTGGCGAAGCCAAAAACGCCCAGGTGGCTGTGCAGAAATTCGCCGAAGACGCCAAGGCGCTGGGCGTGATCGGGCCCTTCTCCAGCCAGGAAGCTCAGGTCGGTTTTGCCGCAGGTGAGCGCCTGGAGATCGTGCAGATCCCCAATGCCGCATCCGCACCTGGCCTGACCAAAGACCGTAAGTGGGCGTTTCGCATCACTGAGGACGAGGGCAAGCAGTTCGCCCGGCTGCTCCGCACCATGGCCGCCAAGGGCGGCGTGACCAACAAGACCGCGGCCGTGATGTACCCCAGCGACGAGTTCGTCGGCAAGGCACTGTCGGCCTGGATGCCTAACCTGCTCGAGGCCAATGGCTGGAAGATGGTGATCCCGGCAGAAGGTTTCCCGACCAACGCCACCGACCTGTCACCCCACATCACCAAGCTCAAGGGCAACACCCCTGGCGTGCTGGCCTTCGCTGGCCTGCCCGATGGCACGGCCAAGGTCATGAAAGAGCTGCGCCGCCAAGGCCACAACAGCCTGCTGATTGGCGGGCAGATTTTTGCCGACCCCGACATCGGCAAGATCCTCGGCGCCGATGGCGAGAACGCCACCTACGTGGCCTGGTACTGGTGGGACACCAATGACCGCACCCGGCAATTCGAGCGTAAGTTCCTCGAAGAAGCGAAAAAGCGCGGTGTGAACAAGAGCGGCGCGCACCACGTGGACGCCTCGGCGTATGACATCGTCTACGTCTTGGCCGATGCCATGCGCCGCAGCGGCGCCACCGGGGATGCGGCCAAGGTCAAGGCCGAACGCACCGCCATCCGGGACGCCCTGCGCACCACCAACCTGGCCGGTGTGACAGGCAATGTCTGCTTCAGCAAGGATAACGATTCCGAGCTGCCCGGCTACATCATCCGCATCAAGGGTGGCCAGCGCACCCTGCTGGACGTGCATCCTGCGGACAAGTGCAACTGAGCACTTAAACACCTAAGCGCGTAATAAATGAACGCGTAAAACCAGGGGGCCGGTTCGCGAGGGCGACCGGCCCCCTACCCCATCTAGGAGAGCCTGCCATGAACCATCACACCCCGCTGTGGGCCGACGGTGTATTCGACGGTTTGCGTGTCCTTGTCACCGGCGGGATGGGCGGCATTGGTCGCGCGCTGGTGTCGCAGTGCGAGTCACTGGGCATGCGTGTGGTGGTGGCGGACTTGCCCGATTCCATCGAGCGCCACGGCCGGTCCGGACTGCGCAGCATTCCGATGAACGCCAAGGATGCGGTCTCGGTGCAGGCCGCGGTGGACCACGCGGTGCGCGAGCTCGGGGGGCTTGATGCCTGCGTCAACCTCGTGGGCTATATGAGCCCAGCTCAGCCACTGGCTCAGACATCCCTGGACACCTGGGACGACGTGATCCGCGGCAACCTCGATTCAGCCTTCTACATCTCTCGGGCCGTGCTGCCCCAGCTGCAAGCCTCTGCGCGCGCCAGCCTGGTGCATGTGGCTTCGGGCCTGGGTGCCTGGGCCCGGCCTTTGTATGGCGCCTACGGACCGGCCAAGGCAGGCCTCATCTTGATGATGCGTGAACTGGCGCTGGAAAACGCGCCCCGAGTCCGCATCAATGCGGTGGCACCTGGCGCGGTAGACACGGCCTTCCTGCGGGGAGGCACCGGCCGCTCGGATGAGTCGGCCGCGCCGCGGGTGGACCCACAGAGCTACGGCCAGGTGGTGCCCTTGGGCCGCATTGCCGAACCCATGGATGTGGTGCAACCCATCGTCTTCCTGCTCAGCCCCGGTGCGGCCTACATGACCGGCCAGACACTGCACATCAATGGCGGCACCTACATGCCCTGAGGCATCCCGTTTTGCCCTTTGTCCATAAGCTACAATCATGAGCTTTCGCGGAGAGGTGGATGAGCGGTTTAAGTCACACGCCTGGAAAGCGTGCGTGGGGTAAAACTCACCGCGGGTTCGAATCCCGCCCTCTCCGCCAAGTACCAAGCAAACAAGCGCCTTTAGGGCGCTTTTTTGTTTCTACCCACCAATTAACCCACCAAGCTTCGTCTGATTGGGGGTGACGCTGCTCAAGTGACGGCAGGTGCTTTTGGTGTTGGTTCTAATTCAGTTCAACGTTTGATACCCCCCTGCCTTCTCCTGTCTTGCTGGCCAGACCCCCACCACACCCCACCCCCCCAATCTGGCAGATGGGACCCGCGCATAGCCCGTAAGCCTTAAATCTGCTCTAACGAGGTGCTATCGGCGAGATTGATCCGGGAACTGTAGACTTTGAGACCATGAAGCGTCTGATCCGCCTCCTACTGCTCTCGCTGCCGATAAGGAACTTGAAAATACTAGGGAACCCTGAAACACAGGCGATCAAGAATACATGTGGTGGTACCACTATGACGAACACAAACCCTGCGATATTCACCGGGCTCAAGCTCGGCTGCCTCACGGCCCTGGTTTTTCTAGCGGGCTGTGGTACGCCGCCAAAGCATGACACGCAACAGGTCGGGCTGGACCACCAGACGTTCTCGAGCGGAAATGTAGTCTTGAGATGCGCGACCCCCGGCTGTGCATGGACCTTTGGAGAGAGACGACGTCAGTTGCTGCAGCTTTACCGGTCTCAACGGTGGGAGCTCTTGGCGAATGAGGTGATCGCTCTCGATTATGACCACGATCTCAGCTATTTTTATCTGGGCCTGGCTGCCGAGGGAATGAATAAGCCCGCCGCAGCTCTGCGCTACTACCGCGCGAGCCTTGGTAACAAACGCAAGTGCAGCGGTGCAATCAACGTCTGTGACAATTTTGCCCTGCCAACGCTCATCCCTCCCAGAATCCGCGATCTCGAAACGCAGTTGGTGGCAGAGGCCGAGCGCCTAGCCAGGACGCGTGCCGCTACGGCAGAGGCCGAGCGCCGTGCAGACGGGAGCATCAACCGTTTGGGACAGTGGGCTGACGGAAAACTAGCCCAGTCTTCTGCGCTTGACCAAAGCCGCTTCCCGTTTAACGCACCTACTCAAACAGCGTCAGTTCGCCCCAACAGTACGCCTGTCATCCGTAATGCAGAGCCTACTCGCTCCACGCTTAATCTCGCAGTCATCGCTTCACCGCCAGATTCAAACGGCGTTCTGACACTCAACATCACGACCAACAGCGATACCGCTTCGTTAAGGGTCAATGGAGAAGAAGTCGGTGGCCGGGCAGATGGGCGATATTCCGTCAATCGTTTCGCTCAGATCGGCGACAACAACTTTGAAGTGATCGCCACAGATCGTTTTGGCAACACACAAAAACAAACCATC
>JAIXPL010000009.1 GCA_027486255.1 Comamonadaceae bacterium | reverse complement strand
GAAGATGTCGGTGTCGGGCAGGAAGTGCACCTCGGTGCCGCGCTTTTCGGTGTCGCCGATGACCTTCATGGGCGAGACCTCGACGCCGCCTTGCGTCTCGAGGAGGCGGTTTTGCACCACGCCACGCGAGAACTCCAGCGTGTGCACCTTGCCTTCGCGGCGGATGGTCAGGCGCAGCATCTTGGACAGCGCATTGACGCAGCTCACGCCCACGCCGTGCAGGCCACCCGAGACCTTGTAGCTGTTCTGGTTGAACTTGCCGCCGGCGTGCAGTTCCGTCAGGGCGATCTCGGCGGCCGAGCGCTTGGGCTCGTGCTTGTCGTCCATCTTGATGCCGGTGGGAATGCCGCGGCCGTTGTCCACCACGGAAATCGAGTTGTCGGTGTGGATGGTGACCACGATGTCGTCACAGTGGCCGGCCAGGGCTTCGTCGATGGAGTTGTCGACCACCTCGAACACCAGGTGGTGCAGGCCGGTGCCGTCAGAGGTGTCGCCGATGTACATGCCTGGGCGCTTGCGCACGGCCTCCAGGCCCTCCAGGATTTGAATGGCACCTTCACCATAGGCCTCCGAAGCGCCCGCCTGGTTGGCGTCGATCGTGGGCTGGTAGTTGCTGCTTTCCGTGGCGTTGCTGGCCGCCTCGGTGGGCTTGCTGTCGTCGGTCATAAATACTTTCGGGGATCTCTTGAATGGGCAAACCCGCGCGGGGCGCGGGCTGCCTGGTCTGTGCTGCTCAGGCCCAAGGCCTGCTCATGCTCAGATACGCATGGGCATGACCACGTACTTGAAGTCGGTGTTGTCGGGAATGGTGACCAGGGCCGAGCTGTTGGCGTCGGCCAGCTCGAGCTTGACCATGTCCTGGTCCATATTGCCCAGCACGTCGATCAGATAAGTCACGTTGAAACCAATCTCGATGGCGTCGCCACCGTAGTCGATGTCGAGCTCGTCCACGGCCTCTTCCTGCTCGGCGTTGGTGGAGGCCACGCGCAGGGTGCCGGGTTCGAGGTTCAGGCGCACGCCTTTGAATTTCTCACTGGTGAGAATGGCGGCGCGCTGCAGGCTGGCCAAGAGGGCGGTGCGGCCCAGCACCACGATGTTTTTGTGGTTCTTGGGGATCACGCGGTTGTAGTCCGGGAACTTGCCCTCCACCAGCTTGGTGACGAACTCCATGCCGTCGAAGCCGAACTTGGCCTGGTTGCCGGCAAAGCGCATCTCGATGGCGCCTTCCTTGTCGGACAAGAGGCGTTGGAGTTCCAGCACGGTCTTGCGCGGCAGGATCACTTCCTGGCGCTGGGCGATGTCCACGTCCAGTTCGGCCGAGGCGTAGGCCAGGCGGTGGCCATCGGTGGCCACCAGGCTCAGTTGCTTGCCTTCGGCCACGAACAGGATGCCGTTCAAGTAGTAGCGGATGTCATGCACCGCCATCGAGAACGACACCTGGTTCAGCAGCGCCTTGAGCGTTTTTTGCGGCACCGAGAAGGCGGGGCCAAAGCTGGCCGCTTCTTGCACCAGCGGAAAGTCTTCGGCTGGCAGGGTCTGCAGGGTGAAGCGGCTCTTGCCGCCTTTGAGCAGCAGCTTGTTCTGGTTGGACTCCAGGGACACCGTTTGGTCGCTGGGCATGGAGCGCAGGATGTCGATCAGCTTGCGCGCACCCACCGTGGTGGTGAAGTTGCCCTCGTCGCCCCCGAGCTCGCTGCTGGTGCGGATCTGGATCTCCAGGTCGCTGGTGGTCAGCTGCACCTGGCCGCCCGTTTTGCGGATCAGCACGTTGGCCAGGATGGGCAGGGTGTGGCGGCGCTCGACGATGCCGGCCACCGACTGCAGGGCCGAGAGAACCTGTTCCTGGGGTGCTTTGAGGACGATCATGGGGCTTGTCTTTCTTGTCTTGGCGAGATGTCTTTGATGGTAGTCGGACCAGGGAAGCCGCCCTTGGCATAACCGGCGCTATTTTCCCCTGTTTGAGCTGGTTTCTGCCAATCCCGGCCCCAGGGGGTTGGCCGGGCTGGGGAGATCGATTTGTCAGCCTTTCAGGGTCTGCTCCAGCACGTGCAGCTGCTGGTTCAACTCGCTCAGTTGCTGGCGTTCGGCCGCCATCTTGCGCACCGCATGCAGCACCGTGGTGTGGTCGCGGCCGCCAAAGAGCTCGCCGATCTCCGGCAGGCTTTTTTGGGTGAGCTCCTTGGCCAGGTACATGGCAATCTGGCGCGGCCGGGCGATGCTGGCCGGGCGCTTCTTGGAATACATGTCCGCGACCTTGATCTTGCAGAAGTCGGCCACGGTTTTCTGGATGTTTTCCACCGAAATCTGCCGGTTCTGGATGGACAGCAGGTCGCGCAGGGCCTCGCGGGCCAGCTGGATGGAGATGTCCTTCTGGTTAAAGCGCGAATAAGCCAGGATCTTGCGCAGGGCGCCTTCGAGCTCGCGCACGTTGGAACGCACGTTTTTAGCCACAAAGAAGGCCACTTCCTCGGGCATCACGGCGCCTTCGGACTCGGCCTTGTGGATCAGGATGGCCACGCGCATTTCCAGCTCGGGCGGCTCGATGGCCACCGTCAGGCCCGAGTCAAAGCGCGAGACCAGGCGTTCGTGGATGTCGGCCAGGCCCTTGGGGTAGGTGTCGCTGGTCATGACGATGTGCGACTTCTTGGCCAGCAGGGCTTCGAAGGCGTTGAAGAACTCTTCCTGCGTGCGGTCTTTGTTGGCGAAGAACTGCACGTCGTCGATCAGCAGCAGGTCCAGCGAGTGGTAGCGCTCCTTGAACTCGTCAAAGGCCTTGCGCTGGTAGGCTTTAACCACATCCGAGACGAACTGCTCGGCGTGGATGTAGAGAACTTTGGCATTCGGGTTGTCGGCCAGCAATTTGTTGCCGATGGCATGCACCAGGTGGGTCTTGCCCAGGCCGACGCCGCCATAGATGAACAGCGGGTTGTACAGCTGCCCGATGCTGCTGGCCACGTGCATGGCCGCGGCCCGGCCCATGCGGTTGGCCGAGCCTTCGATCAGGGTGTCGAAGGTGAGGGCCGAATTGAGCCGGCTCTTGAAGGGCGCCCCAGGCGCCTCCTCCGTCTGGCCCATGGCGGGCGGCTCGGCGGCGGCCAGGTTTCTCAGGCTTTGGTTGAGGGGCGAGCTCTTGGCCTGGCTTTCCCGCGGAGCAAGCACTAACTCAAGGGTGATGGATTGGCCGGCCAGTTCGGCCAGCAGGGCGCTGATGCGGGCGCTGTACTGGGCCCGGATCCAGTCGAGCTTGAAGCGGTTGGCCACCTGGATGGTGAGTTTGGAGAGGTCGGGCGCGACCTCGGCGACCAGGGGTTTGATCCAGGTGTTGAACTGCTGCTCGGGCAGTTCCTGGGCCAGCTGCTCCACGCAGGCGAGCCAGAGATCGGCCATCTGGTCGGCGCTGGGCGCGGGAAAGGGGGCCTCATTCATGGCAGGTGACACAGGGAAATCGGCCCGAGGAGGCGCACGGAAAATTGTGGATATCGTGGGAAGCAGGCACTCAGCATTGTAGCCTTGGCCCCCAGTTATCCACAATCTTGACGGCCGGGGTATTCCCGGTGCAAGCGGGCTCCGCCGCGTCTTGACAAGCGCCTGCGCAACCTGTCCGGCCGGGCGAACAGGCCCCTGGCCGCATGCGTGCGGCGCCGGCTTTTCTGGGCAAGTCGGCTGAATTGTCCTGCAAGGGATGAGCTTGCTGATCCAAGTTCTTGCCAGGCATGAGCAAAAAAGCTATAATCTTTGGTTTTCCCTGTTCGGCAGGGCAGCTGAAGGTGCGCCGTATGGGCGCTTCTTTTTAGCTTCCGACCAGAACCTGTCCAGGTCGCGGGCCTTTCAAGTCAGCAACCAGGACCTTGGCGACATGGCAGCTTGGCTGCCTGCCAGCTCTCCGCGCTGCAGGTAAAGGTCTAAAAGTTGCCAAGTAGTTGCCGAGGGCCGAGGGATTTTTAAAGCTTGAAGGACTCATCATGAAACGCACTTATCAACCGTCCAAAGTCAAACGCGCCCGCACCCACGGCTTCCTGGCCCGCATGCGCACCCGTGGTGGCCGTGCCGTCATCAACGCACGCCGCGCCAAGGGCCGCAAGCGCCTGGCTGTCTAAGTCCAGGCCCCTTGGTCTGGTTGGCGGGCAAGGCCTTGTTGCGGCTCAAGACTCGGGCGCAGTTCCAGGCGGTGCTCGCCCAGCGCGTCATTGCCAAGTCCGAGCATTTCGCGCTTCATCGCCACAGCTTCGACGACAGCGCGGCGGCCTCAGGTCAGCCGGCCATGCCGCAGGCGCCGAGCGCCCCTTCAGCCGCAGCGGCCCGACCCCTGTTTTCTCCGCTCGGGCTCTGGCTGGGCGCCATGGTTCCCAAGCGCTGGGCCAAGCGCTCTGTCACCCGGCACGCCATCAAGCGCCAGATTTATGACGTCGCCGATGCCATGCTGCCCACGCACGAGCAGGCAGCCTATTTGGTGCGCCTGCGCACCGGCTTTTCCCGCCAGCACTTTCTCAGCAGTTCGTCAGAGCAGCTCAAGCAGGCCGTTCGAGCCGAGCTGCAGGGGCTGATGGCGCGCGCGTCTCCACCGGCCTGAACCGCACATGTCGTCCTTGCTCTCCACCGTCGCTCGATGGCCGCAGGCCTGCTTGATGGCCTTGGTGCGCGCCTATCGTCTTTTGCTCAGCCCCAGCCTGGGCTCGGCCTGTCGCTTCGAGCCCAGCTGTTCGGCCTACGCCTTGCAGGCGCTCGAGCAGCATGGCGCGGCCGGCGGCAGCTACCTCACGCTGCGGCGGCTCGTCCGCTGTCACCCCTGGTGTGAGGGGGGCTGTGATCCCGTGCCCTCCACCCTTTTCTCCCACTTGACCTCCCCCAAGGTCCTGCCCTCCGCAAAGAAGCCTTCATGAACGACATTCGCCGCACCATTTTGTGGGTGATCTTTGGTTTCTCCATGGTCCTGCTCTGGGACCAGTGGCAGATCCATAACGGACACAAGCCCACCTTTTTCCCGCAACCGGCCACGCCGCCGGCGGCCCAGGGCAGCCCGGCCGTGAAGTCCGATGCGGTGCCGGCCCCGGCCGTTGTCGCTGCCGCCGTCACCCCGGGTGCGGGCGTCAGTGCCGTGCCTGGCCTGGGTCAGCCCAGCGCGACGGCGCAGAAGCAGCGCATCGAGGTCAAGACCGACGTGCTGCAGCTGAGCTTTGACAGCGAGGGTGGCTCGCTGGTGCAATCGGTCTTCAAGCAATACGCCGACCTCAATGACACGCGCAAGGGCTTCGTGCTGCTCGATGAGAGCGCAGGCCGCGTGTACGTGGCCCAGTCCGGCCTGATCGGTGCAGCCGGTGCGAGCCTGCCTACCCACAAGACTCTGATGACCGTGGTGCCCGGCGAGCGCGAGCTCAAGGACGGCCAAAACCAGCTGGAGCTGCAGTTCCAGTCGCCCGAGGTGGGTGGTCTCAAGCTGGTCAAGACCTATGTGTTCAAGCGCGGCTCCTACGACATCGCCGTGCGCCATGAGATGGTGAACGTGGGCAATGCGCCGGTGACGCCTCAGCTCTACCTGCAACTGGTGCGCGATGGCAACAAGCCCGAGGGCGAGTCGGCCTTTTATTCCACCTTCACCGGTCCGGCCATCTACACAGAAGCCAAGAAGTACCAGAAGGTGGAGTTCACGGACATCGAAAAGAACAAGATCGAGATCGACAAGCAGTCCACCAATGGCTACATCGCCATGGTGCAGCACTACTTCGCCTCGGCCTGGCTGCTGGCCGATGGCATTCAGCGCGATCTCTTTGTGCGCAAGGTCGACAACAACCTGTACGCCGTGGGCATGATTGCCCCCCTGCAGGCCCTGGCGCCCGGCGCCAGCCAGGTGCTCGAGGCCAAGCTCTTCGTCGGTCCCCAGGAAGAAAAAACCCTGGAAGCGCTGGCCCCGGGCCTGGAGCTGGTGAAAGACTATGGCTGGCTCACCATCCTGGCCAAGCCGCTTTATTGGCTGCTGGACAAGCTGCACGGCGTGCTGCAGAACTGGGGCTGGGCCATCGTGGCGCTGGTGCTGCTCCTCAAGATCGCCTTCTACTGGCTCAACGCCAAGGCTTACGCCAGCATGGCCAAGATGAAGGCCATCAATCCCAAGATCATGGAGATGCGTGAGCGCCTGAAGGACAAGCCTCAGGAAATGCAGGTGGCCATGATGAAGATCTACCGCGAGGAAAAGGTCAACCCCATGGGCGGGTGCTTCCCCATCATGGTCCAGATCCCGGTGTTCATCGCCCTGTACTGGGTGCTGCTGTCCAGCGTGGAGATGCGCAACGCCCCCTGGGTGGGCTGGATCCGCGACCTCTCGGCCCCCGATCCTTATTTCATCCTGCCCGTCGTGATGACCCTCACCACGCTGCTGCAAACGGCACTCAACCCCATGCCGCCCGACCCCATGCAGGCCAAGCTGATGTGGTTCATGCCCTTGATCTTCAGCGTGATGTTCTTCTTCTTCCCGGCGGGTCTGGTGCTGTACTGGATCACCAACAACATCCTGTCGATTGCGCAGCAGTGGGTCATCAACACCCGCATGGGTGTGCCGCCCCAGTTCAATATGCCCAAGTTCAAGTAAGGCAGACGCTGCGCTGTGGCTCCCTCTCCCTCTGGGAGAGGGTGGGGGTGAGGGCAGCGGCGCCTGGGACCACGCAGATGCTTTGCTGAAAGTTTGCAGCCATGCTTGCCCGCCAGCACGACCCCATCGTCGCCATCGCCACCGCCCCAGGGCGGGGCGCCGTGGGCATGGTGCGTGTCTCCGGCCGGAACCTGGCCGCCTTGGCGCAGGCCCTCACCGGTCGCGTACTCCAACCGCGCCTGGCCAGCTACGGCCCCTTTCATGATGCGTCGGGCCAGCCCATCGACCAGGGTCTGGCCCTGTTTTTTCCCGCACCGCACTCCTACACCGGCGAAGACGTGCTGGAGCTGCAGGCCCATGGCGGGCCGGTGGTGTTGCAGCTCCTGGTGCAGCGCTGCCTGCAAGCTGCTGCCGAGGCCGATGCCAGCGGCCGCCCGCGCCTGGCCGGCCTGCGCGCGGCCCAGCCCGGCGAGTTCACGCAGCGCGCTTTTCTCAATGACAAGATCGACCTGGCCCAGGCCGAAGCAATTGCCGACCTGATCGATGCCAGCACCGAGACGGCGGCGCGCTCGGCGGCGCGCTCGCTCTCGGGCGCCTTTTCCGAGGAGATCGCCGGCCTGCTTGAGCAGCTCGTGCACCTGCGCATGCTGGTCGAGGCCACGCTGGACTTTCCCGAAGAAGACATCGACTTCATCGAACAGGCCGATGCCAAGGGCCAGCTGCAGCGCTTGCAGCAGCGCCTGCAGGCCGTGATGCAGCGGGCGCAGCAGGGTGCCATCCTGCGCGAAGGCATCAAGGTGGTGATTGCCGGCCAGCCCAATGCGGGCAAGAGCTCGCTGCTCAACGCGCTGGCGGGTGCGGAGCTGGCCATCGTCACGCCCATTGCCGGCACCACGCGCGACAAGGTCTCGCAGCTCATCCAGATCGAGGGCGTGCCTCTGCACGTGGTGGACACCGCCGGCTTGCGTGATCCTGATGGCGCTGGTGTTGATGAAGTCGAGCGTATCGGCATCGCCCGCGCCTGGGCCGAAATTGAGAGCGCCGATGCGGTGCTGTTCCTGCACGACCTGGTGCGCCACCACGGGCAGGGCGAGGAGGCCCGCGAACACCGCGCCGCTGACCAGGCGATTGCCGAGCTGCTGGCGCGTCAGTTGCCCGCCGCCACCCCGGTGCTGCAGGTCTGGAACAAGGCTGATGCGGCCGCCCTTGAGGCGCTGGCTGCCTGCGAGGGCCTGCCCATCTCTGCCAAGACCGGCGCGGGCCTGGCCGGTCTGCGCCAGCGCCTGCTGGACATCGCCGGTTGGCAGTCGGCACCCGAGGGCCTCTTCATGGCGCGCGAGCGCCACGTGCAAGCCCTGCACACCGTGCGCGTGCAGCTCGAACAGGCCAGCGCGCAGCTCAGCTCGCCCGCTCCCGCCCTGGACCTGTTGGCCGAAGACCTGCGCCAGGCCCAACAGGCGCTGAGCCACATCACAGGCGAGTTCACGCCCGATGATCTGCTGGGCGAGATCTTCTCCAAGTTCTGCATCGGCAAGTGAGGCCGGCCCGTCAGCGCCCATGAGCGATGATGCCCTGACATGCTGCCTGCCTCTTCCCCACCGACCGGCCTGACGGGTCGCGAGCGCCACCTCGCCGCCTTCACCATCTTGATGGGCATCGCCCTGTCGGTGCTGGACACCACCAGCATCACCCTGGGCCTGCCGACCATGGCGCGCGACCTGGGCGTGCCCGCAGACCAGGCCATCTGGGTCATCAACGCCTTTCAGCTGGCCGCACTGGTGGCCCTGCTGCCGGTGGCCAACTGGGCTGAGCGCAGCAGCTTTCGCCGCGTGTACCTGGTGGGTGCAGCGCTTTGGGGCACGGCGTCTGCGGTGGCGGGCCTGGCCGATTCCTTGCCGCTCCTGATGGCCGCGCGCGTGGCCCAGGGCCTGGGTGCGGCAGGCCTCATGGCCGTCAACATGGCACTGGTGCGCCTGGTGTGGCCGCCGGCCCAGCTCGGGCGCGGCGTGGCCCTGAGCTCGGTGGTGGTGAGCCTGGCCACGGTGTGCGGGCCCCTGGTGGCGGCGGCCATTCTGTCGGTGTCGTCCTGGCGCTGGCTGTTTGCCCTGAACGTGCCGGCCTGCGCGCTGGTGCTCTGGCTGGGCTGGCGCACCTTGCCCTTCAACGCGCCCACACCCGGGCTGCTGCGCCCGAGCGGGCTGGACATGGTGCTCAATGCCGGCCTCTTCAGCCTGCTGTTTCTGGCCGCTGACTGCGTGGGCCGCTCGCTCAAGTCGGCCGCTCAACGGACACAGTTCCTGGTGCAAGGGGCGCTGCTCTTGCTCGCCGGCCTCGTCGTGGCCGTGGTGCATGTGCGCCGTCAATCACGCCAGGCCCAGCCCCTGCTGCCGCTGGACCTGCTGCGCATCCCCTTGTTTCGGCTCTCGATGATGACCTCCGTGGGCAGCTTTGCCGCGCAAACCATGGCCTATGTGGTGCTGCCTTTCTTGCTGCTGGAAGCCTGGCACGCACCGGCCGCCCAAGCGGGCTTCCTGATGTCGTGCTGGCCCGCCGGCACCTTCGTGGCTGCCTCGCTCGCAGGCCGCTGGATCGGCCGTTACCACAATGGCTGGCTCGGTGCCCTGGGTTTGGCTGGCCAGGCGCTGGGCTTGGCCGGCCTGGCCTGGGTGGCTTCGGTGGGTGGCCCTTACCTTGCCGTCGCTGCGTGCCTGCTCTTGTGCGGGATGGGCTTTGGCCTGTTTCAGTCGCCCAACAACCACACCCTGATCACCAGCGCGCCGCCCGATCGCTCGGGCGCGGCCGGCGGCATGCTCGCCACCGGGCGGCTGACCGGTCAGACCTTGGGTGCCACCTTGGTGGCCGTGGTGTTTGCAGCCCACGGCCACGCCACTGAACAGTCGATGGCTGAGGCCCTGCTGGTGGCGGCGGTGCTGTCGGCCCTGGCCGCCATCGCCAGTTTTGCTCGCACGCGGCATCCGGCGCCGCCGCTCTGAAGACCACTTAAGCGAAGACGAAGCGCCCGGGCATGCGGCCGGTGGTGTTCACCAAGAAAATCAGAGCGGCTGGTTTTTTGCTTACTCGGGAATGCTTGGTATTTCCACTAGTAGACATGTCAACCATCTGGAGATGACAGTTGTACACGCGGGCGCAATAAGCGTTTGCGAACTTAAACGAGCAGGAGACACGCATGGGTATGAGGACAAAATGGTTGGGCGCCGCCTTGCTGGCGGCGGGCATGGTCGGCGCCGCTCAGGCCCAGACCGTTAAGGTGGGCATCATTGCGCCCTTCTCGGGGCCTTTTGCGCACTACGGTACCTTGTTCAAGGCTGGCGCCGAGGCTTACGTGGCTAGCCAGGGCGGCAAGCTCGCCGGCCAGAACATCGAGTTCGTCTGGCGCGACGAGGGCGGCCCTAACCCGGCCAACACACGCACCCTGGCGCAGGAATTGGTTGTCAAGGACAAAGTGGATTACATCGGTGGGATTGTCTTCTCGCCCAATGCGTCGGCGGTGGCGCCTGTCATCCAGGAGTCGAAGACCCCCATGGTGATCTTCAATGCCGCCACCAGCGACATCACCACCAGGTCCGACTTCTACATCCGCACCAGCTATACACTGTGGCAAGTTACGGTGCCGGCGGCGCAGCATGCGGCCAAAAAGGGCTACAAGCGCGTGGTCACGGCTGTATCGGACTATGCTCCAGGCATCGATGCTGAGACTGCCTTCAAGGCCGAGTTCAGCAAGCTCGGCGGCCAGGTCACCGAGTCCATCCGCATGCCGGTGCGCACCACCGACTTCGCGCCATTTGCCCAGCGCATCAAGGCCAGCGGCGCACAAGCCGTCTATGTGTTCTTGCCCGGTGGACCGCCTAACCTGGGGTTTGTGAAGGCCTACCAGGAAAACGGCCTGCGCCAAGCCGGCATTGAGTTCCTGGGCACGGCCGAGACCGACGAGTTCGACCTGCAAAAGTTCGGCGACGGCGCCCTGGGCCTGACGACCCTGTTCCACTATTCTGGCGCGCGCGACAGCGCCGCCAACAAAGCCTTTGTGGCCGCCGTGAACAAGCAAAACAAGGAGGCGGTCATCAACTACGCCACCGTGGGCGCCTGGGATGGCATGTATGTGATTCACAAGATGATCGAGGCCACTGGCGGTAAGCGCGACGGGGACAAGGCTATGGCTGCGGCTAAGACGCTCAAATGGGAAAGCCCGCGCGGGCCGGTCTCTATCGACCCCAACACCCGCCATATCACGCAGAACGTCTATCTGCGTGTCGTTGAAAAAGGCCCAGGCGGTCTGCTCATCAACAAGGAAGTGCAGACCTTCCCGGCCCAGCCCGACCACGGCTTGGCCAAGTAAGCGATGATCAGACCCTGGGGGACGGCGTGACTTTGCTGGCCAACATCTTGATCGATGGCATCGCTTACGGCATGGTGCTGTTCATCATTGCGGTGGGTCTGTCGGTCACCTTGGGGCTAATGCGCTTCGTGAATCTGGCCCATGGTGCCTTTGCCATGACAGGTGGCTACCTGGCCGCCTGGCTGGTGGGCGCGCAGGGCTGGCCGTATGCCTGGGGCGCTCTGGCGGCGGTGGTCCTCACTGGATTGCTCGGCATGCTGCTGGAGGCCCTGGTACTGCGCCGTCTCTACCGGCTCAGCGAGTTGCAGCAGGTGCTCTTCACCATCGGTCTGACCTTTCTCTTCGTGGCCACCGCCAATCTGTTTGCGGGCCCTGAGGTGCAGCTCATCCCTCTGCCCGGCTGGCTCAAGACGCCGGTCGATCTGGGCATCCGCACTTTGCCGGCGCAGCGCCTGCTGGTCATCGCCGCGGGCCTGGCGGTGCTGCTGCTGAGCGCCTGGGTGCTTGGGCGCTCGCGCTTTGGCATCTGGTTGCGCGCCACGGTGGACAATACAGGTGCTGCTGCCGCTTTAGGTATTCCGGTGCAGTGGGTTTATGCGCTGACCTTTGGCGCGGGTGCTGCCCTGGCCGGGCTGGGCGGGATCCTGGGCGCCGAGCTCATGCCCCTGGAGCCCTACTACCCCATCAAGTACCTGGTGCTCGTGTTGGTGGTGGTAGCCGTGGGCGGTATGGGCAGCATCACCGGTTCTGCAGTGGCAGCCCTGGCCTTGGGCACCATTGAGACCGCGAGCAAGTACCTGGCCTCAGACTGGGGAAGCTTGTTTTTTTTCCTGTCCATGGCGCTTTTCCTGGCCTGGCGCCCGCAGGGGCTGCTGGTGGCCCGGAGCACCTGAACACTTGGCGCTGCCCCCATGACTGGCCTGTCCCTTCATGCCTCGCCGCTGTGGCGCCAGGTGCTGCCCTATGCGGCCTTGCTGTGCTTGGCGCTGTTGATCTATTTTGTATTCCCAGACCAGCTGCCCATGGCCGCGCGAATTGCGGCTTTGGCCATCTTCGTGATGTCACTGGACTTGGTGGTTGGCTATGGCGGGCTGGCCACGCTAGGTCATTCGGCCATGTATGGCGTGGGCGCCTACGCGGCTGGGCTGCTGGCCATGCACCTGACGGGCAACCCTTTGCTGGGCCTGCTGGCCGGTGCTTGTGCGGGTGCGCTGTTGGCGTTCTTGAGCGGCCTTTTTCTGCTGCGCTACGAGGGCCTGACCTTTTTGATGCTGACCATCGCCATCAGTCAGATCGCGCAGAATCTGGCGAGCAAGCTGCGCCAGTGGACGGGCGGCGATGATGGACTCTCTGGATTCACCATAAGCAAAATCTTGGGCTTGGCATCGTTTGACCTGCAGGGCCGGGTGGCCTTTGTCTACTGCTTTGTCGTGATGTTCATCAGCCTGTGGCTGATGCGCAGGCTGATGGCGTCGCCCTTTGGCCTGGCCTGTGTGGGTATCCATCAGAACCGCCAGCGTATGGCGGCTCTGGGCACGCGCATCCGCTGGCAGCTGCTCAAGCTCTACACCATCGCTGGCGCGTTCGCGGGCATCTCTGGTGCGCTGGCCGCCCAGGTGGCGCAGATCGTTGGCCTTGATACCCTGGGCTTTGAACTTTCGGCCGAGGCCCTGGTGATGCTGGTGCTGGGCGGTGCCGGTAACCTGTGGGGCGCGCTGGTGGGCACGGTGGTCTTTGCCAGCATCCACCACTGGGCCTCCACGTTGAACCCCTATCATTGGTTGTTCATCATTGGCGGAATATTGGTGACCATGGTGCTGGTGCCGCGCGAGCGCTGGGGCCAGGAATTGGCGCGGCGGCTGCAGGTGTTCAGGCGCGCGGCTTCGCCGGCGAGAGCGTCCTCATGAGTGCGCCGCTGCTCGAGACCCGGCAGCTGCGCAAGTCCTTTGGTGGCTTGCAGGTCACCCGCGACATCAACTTGCGCCTCCAGGCGGGGGACAAGGTCGGTCTGATCGGGCCCAACGGCGCGGGTAAGACCACCCTTATCAACCTCATCACCGGCGTGCTGGCACCCAGCGCTGGCAGCGTATGCCTAGCCGGCGAGGATGTGAGCGCGTTAAGTCAGGCCCAGCGGGTCAAGCGCGGCCTGGTGCGCACTTTCCAGATTACCCAGCTTGCACCCACCTTGCCGGTGCGGCTGCAGGTGGAAATGGCTATTCACGAACGCGAGGGTTCCATCGGCAGACTCTGGCGGCCGCTTGGCAGTTACAGCGCAGTGCAGGGTGAGGCCCAGAGCATCTTGCAGTCCCTGCGCATGGATGCGCTGGCTGCCCGCGCCCCCGTGGAGCTGGCTTATGGCGAGCAGCGCTTGGTGGAGATCGCGCTGGCCATGGCCTTGCGCCCGCGCGTGCTGCTGCTCGACGAGCCCATGGCGGGCGTGCCCTCCGGTGAGCGCCAGGTGGTGCTCCAGGCGCTGGACAGTCTGCCCGCCGACTTGGCGATTCTCATGATCGAGCACGACATGGACCTGGTCTTCAATTTCGCCGACCGCATGATGGTACTGGCCGAAGGCGCGGTGTTGGCCGAGGGCAGCCCTGCAGATATCCGTCTCCACCCTGCTGTGCGCGCGGCCTATCTGGGCGAGGAGGGCTAAAGCATGGCTTTGCTGGAAGTCAATGACCTGCACGCCGGCTACGGCCCGGTGCAGGTGCTGCACGGTATTGAGTTGGCCGTTGAGCCCGGCGAGCGACTGGCCTTGATTGGCCGCAACGGTGTGGGTAAGACCACACTGCTCAAGGCCTTGATGGGGCTGGCCGACGTGCGCCGGGGCACAGTGCGTCTGGAGGGCCGCCCCCTGGGCCAGACCGGGCCTGGCGCGCGCGCGCTGGCGGGTCTGGGCTATGTGCCGCAGACGCGCGACATCTTTCCCTCGCTCACGGTGGAGGAAAATCTGGTCACCGGGCTCAAGGGCCGACCGGTCCGCTACGTGCAGGAGGCCTATGAGCTCTTTCCGCGCCTGGCTGAACGCCGGCGCAATGGCGGTAGCCAGCTCTCCGGCGGAGAGCAGCAGATGCTCAGCGTCGCACGCACGCTGTTGGGCCAGCCGCGGCGTCTGCTGCGCGACGAGCCGCTGGAGGGGCTGGCGCCCATCATCTGCCAGGAGCTCATGGCAGCTTTCACCCGGCTGGCCAGCCAGACCGGCGTGGCCGTGGTGCTCGTCGAGCAAAAGGTCGAGGCGGCGCTGCGCTTTGCGCAGCAGGCCATCGTGCTCGAGCGCGGCGCCGTGGTTCACCGCGAAGCCTGCCACAGCCTGAGCGCGCGGCCCGAGTTGCTCGAGCGCTATGTGGGTGTCGCGGGTGCCCACTGAATCTATAGATGGAGCTTTCACATGACTACTGACACCATGCCAGCCGCCCCCGCAGGCGTGCCCGTGCTGGACGTCGATCCGTTTTCCAACGCGCTGCTTGCCGACCCATATCCCTACCATGAGCGCCTGCGCGCGGCGGGCCCCGTGGTGTGGATGCCCAAGTACGGTATCTATGTCACCGGCCGCCATGAGCCGGTGCGTCATGTCCTCAACGATCACGAGAACTACATCTCTTCGGCGGGCGTGGGACTTGCCAACTTCAACAAGGAGCCACCCTTTCGGCCCAAGAGCCTGATCCTGGAGGCGGACCCGCCCAACCACACCCGCGCGCGAACTATTCTTTCGCGCATTCTGTCGCCTCGCACCGTCGCTCAGATCCGAGAAAGTTTTTCGCAGGAGGCCGACCGTCTGCTAGACGGCGTACTCGAGGCGGCCCGCCGCGGCGAGACCGTTGACGGCGTCACGCGTATCGCCGAGGCCTATCCGCTCAAGGTTTTCCCCGACGCTGTGGGCTTGGGATCCGACGGACGGGAGAACCTGCTGCTTTACGGCGACATGATTTTCAACGCCTTCGGCCCGCGCAACGAACGGCTGATCCGTTCGGCCGAGAAGGTGCAGCCGGTGACGGCCTGGATCATGGCTCACTGCCAGCGAGCCATGCTGCGCCCCGGTGGCTTGGGCGACCAGATTTACCAGGCCGCCGACGCCGGCGAGATCAGTCAGGACGAGGCGCCCATGCTGGTGCGATCTTTCCTTTCGGCGGGCGTGGACACCACGGTCAATGGCATCGGCAACGCCTTGTGGTGCCTTGCCACCAACCCCGAGGCCTATGCCAGGCTCCACGCCGATCCCGGTCTGGCGCGCCAGGCCTTCGAGGAATCTCTGCGCTACGAGTCGGCCGTGCAGACTTTTTTCCGCACTACCTCTCGCGGGGTGGAACTGATGGGGACTCCGATCCCCGCCGGCTCCAAGGTGCTGACCGTACTGGCCGCCGCCAACCGCGACGAGCGCCAGTGGCCGGACCCCGATCGTTTTGACATCGGCCGCCGGCCCACCGGCCACATGGCGTTTGGCTCGGGCAT
The DNA here is from genome assembly GCA_027486255.1 of Comamonadaceae bacterium. GTDB lineage: Bacteria > Pseudomonadota > Gammaproteobacteria > Burkholderiales > Burkholderiaceae_C > Polaromonas. Next base: position 110,326 of record JAIXPL010000009.1, on the reverse strand, counting down.
CCACGGCTGCGTAGGTCAGGTGGTGGCTCGGTTAGAGGGCGAGCTCATCCTTGCGGGTATCGCTAAGCGTTTTGCCCACATCGAATTGGCGGGTGAGCCCACGCGCCGTTTGAACAACACCCTGCGCGCATTGGCTTCACTACCCCTCCGTTTAATCCCTCCTTGATCGCTAACTTTTTTGCCATGCCTGTCATTTATCTAATCACTCACGAAGGCCAGCGCAGCGAGCTGCACGTCCCGCAAGGTCATAGCGTCATGCAGGCAGCGGTGGCCGCAGGCGTGCGGGGCATCGTTGGCGAGTGCGGTGGCTCGGCCATGTGCGCCACCTGTCACGTCTACATCGATCCGGCCTGGCTGGACAAGGTCCAGCCGCCACTGTCTAACGAGCTCGAAATGCTAGAGTGCACCTCGAGCGAGCGCCTGCCGCAAAGCCGGCTGTCCTGCCAGATCAAGGTCCACGCAGAGCTCAACGGGCTGGTGCTGCGGATGCCAGCCAGCCAGCAATGAAGGCCGCTCAGGTCGCGCGCGCCTCGGCGCGGATCGACCTCGACCGCTATGTGCCGGGGTATCTCACGTGGATTTCTAACAAGCTCTCGGGCGGTGCTTCGCAGGCTTACCTCACAGCCTTCGGCACAGGGATCGAAACTTGGCGCCTGTTGGTGCTGCTGGCCATTGAGCGCACCTTGTCAGCTCAGCACGCCTGCCGGGTGATCGGCATGGATAAGGCCTCGGCCAGCCGGGCCTTCAAGCGCATGCAGTCCGATGGGTTGATCACCATTGGCCTGGATGTGAACGACGGCCGCTTGCGTCTAGCCAGCATCACGGCCAAGGGCCAGGCCCTGCACGACGAGATTCGCGAGCTGGCCCTTGAGCGCGAACGCGCCCTGCTGTCCCCTCTGTCCCCCAAGGAGCGGGAGGCGCTGCTCGATCTGCTGCGCCGCTTGCACGACAATCTTCCGGCGGTCGAGGAGGCTACTCGACGCTACTTGCACCAGCGCCATCCCCAGGCGCAGCGCAAACGCGTCAACCGGCTAGGCGCTAACAAAGGTCAGCTATGAGTGCGGACCCTATCGTGATCGTGGGTGCCGGGCATGCTGGGATGGCGCTTTGCACCAGTCTTGTTGACGCCGGTCAGGGGCCGCGTGTGTATCTGGTCGGCGAAGAAGACGCGCTGCCCTACCAACGTCCGCCTCTGTCCAAGGCCTTCCTGAAAAAACCTGACGAGCCGGCGCAGCCGCTGCGCGATGCTGCTTGGTTTGCCGCGGCCGGCGTGCAGTGCTTCCTGGACGATCCCGTCAATTCCTTGGACCGGCAGGCCCGCAGCCTAGGCCTGCGCTCGGGCCGCAGCCTGGCCTACGGCCAGCTGGTGCTGGCGACTGGCGCACGCGCACGTCGTCTGCCCGGCTGGCCTTCAGCGTCCAATGTCCATGTACTGCGCAGCGCGCAGGACGCGCGCGCCCTGCGCGAAGCCTTGGCGGCCTGCCGCTCGCTCACCATTCTGGGCGGTGGGTTCATCGGCCTGGAGGTTGCGGCTACCTGCGCTGTCCTGGGAAAGCCGGTGACGGTCCTCGAAACGGGTCCGCGCCTGATGGGCCGGGCCGTTTCCGAGGCCCTGTCCGCGCATGTGCTCGAGCAGCACCGGGCCGCCGGCATCCGCATCGAACTGCTGGCGGAAGTGGGCGCCCCCAGCTTCAGCCACCAACGACTGGTCCGGTTGGAAGGTACCTCGGGTGCGCACGCGGTCGATCAGTTGCTGCTGGCCATCGGCGCGCAGCCCAACACCGAGCTGGCCGAGTCTGCCGGTTTGGCCTGCTCCGACGGCATCGTGGTCGATGCCCTGCAGCGCACCAGCGACCCGCAGATCCTGGCCATCGGCGACTGCACCCGCTTTGGCTGGCGCGGCGCCGACTTGCGGTTGGAGTCCATTCAGAACGCGCAGGACCAGGCCCGCGTGGCAGCGGCTACGCTGCTGGGCGGGCCACCGCAGCCGTACCAGCCTGTGCCCTGGTTCTGGTCCGAGCAGGGCGGCATGCGCTTGCAGATGGTGGGCCTGCTGGACCCCGGCCCGGTGCGCACCGTGCGGCGTGCCGGCGCCCAACCCAGCAGTTTCAGTTTGTTTCACTTCCAGAAGGAACTGTTGCGCTGCGCCGAGGCGGTCAATGCGCCGGCCGACTTCATGGTTGCGCGCAAGCTGCTGGAGGCCGGCGTCCAGCCCACGCCCGAACGCATCGCCGATCCCGCGCAGCCGTTGCGCACTCTGTTACCCGCAGCAGGCTGAGTCGCTGGGGCCCTGCGGTGGTCCGGCCGGCCGACGAGGCTCCAGGCCATGAAAGTCGGGGCCTCTCCACTGGCTTTTTCCGGGATTGCCTCGGGTGTTTGCCGGCCATCGCCAGCTTTGCTCGCACGCGGCATCCGGCGCCGCCGCTCTGAAGGCGCCTCAGGCGAACATGAAGCGACCGCGCATGCGGCCGGTGGTGTCTACCAGGAAGGCTTCGCCCATGGAGGGGTACTGGTCTGTGAGGTCGGTCATGTTGACCTGGTGCGTGACCCAAACCTCGAACTGCCGCTCGGGAATCTGTGCCAGCCGTTCGCGCAGCTGCGCAGTCTGGGCAGCCTGCGGACGGCTGTCACCGAAGGTGGAGTTCAGGGCCGGCCACTCGGTGGCGCTGCCGAAGGCCAGCTCGGCCGTGTGTCGGCAGCGGCACCACTGGCTGGTGCGCACCTCGCGCGGCAGCAGCTTGCGCTGGGCGAACCATTGGCCCAACCGTTTTGATTGCTCGCGGCCGGCCAGACTGAGCTGGCGCTGCGTGCCGCATTCATCGAGCCGGAAGCCGGGGGGGTCGCCCAGACCGGGCTCGGTCTGGGCATGGCGGATCACCACGGCGCAGCCGCCCTGGCGCAGCTGCCCGGCGAACACGGCCGCTTCCCGGACCTGGTTGTTGGCATAGGCGGGGCCCAGCGCCAGGCCGGCCGCACCCACCAACAGCTGCCGGCGGCTGGGGCCGTGCGTTTTCAAGGAAATGGCGTCGTGCTGCATGTCGCGCATCATGCCAAGGTGGCCGCGGCCCAGTGCGCTGCAGGGTCATGCGGCGAGCGCCGCCCAGCCTCAGTGCCCGTCAAAGTCCACCAAGGTGAACAGGTGCAGGCCCGAGGCCTTGAGCCGCGCCGAGCCGCCCAGCTCGGGCAGGTCGACGATGGCGGCGCCCTCGATCACCGTGGCCCCGAGTTTTTCCAACAGCCTGCGGCCGGCCATCATGGTGCCGCCGGTGGCGATCAGGTCGTCGATCAGCAGCACGCGCTGGCCGGGCTGCACCGCATCGGTGTGCAGCTCCACCGTGGCGCTGCCGTACTCCAGCTCGTAGGTTTCCTCCACGGTGGTGAAGGGCAGCTTGCCTTTCTTGCGGATCGGCACGAAGCCCACGCCCAGCTCGTAGGCCACCACCGCGCCCAGGATGAAGCCGCGCGCATCGAGCCCGGCCACCACGTCGGGCCGCAGCGCCGGGTCCATGTAGCGGTGCACAAAGGCATCGACCAGCACCCGGAAGACGCGCGGATCCTGCAGCAGCGGCGTGATGTCGCGGAATTGCACGCCCGGGGCCGGCCAGTCGGGCACGGTGCGGATATGGCGGCGCAGGAAGTCATGCACATTCATCACGGTCACGGCGGATTCATCCTTTGAGCAGTTTGTCTTCAGCCAGCGCCAGCGCAGCCGGCCGGCCTGAGAGCACCAAGGTGTCGCCACCCTCGAGCAAGGAGCCCTCGTCGATGGGCACACTTTGCCCGCCCGCGCGGCGCAGGCTCACCACGCGCACCCCCACGGCGTGCAGCGCCAGCGCGTCCAGCGGCTTGCCCGCCAGTCTGGCGCCAGGCGGCAGGTTGACGGTGGACAGCCGCTCCTGCTCCATCTCATGCAGGCTGCTGTCGTCGGCCCCGTGGAAGTAGCCGCGCAGCAGGTTGTAGCGGGCGTCTCGCTGGTCCTGCACCAGGCGGATCACGCGCCGCATGGGCACGCCCACCAGGGCCAGCGCGTGGCTGGCCAGCATCAGGCTGCCCTCAATGGCCTCGGGCACCACTTCGGTGGCGCCGGCGGCCTGCAGCTGTTCGAGGTCGTGGTCGTCCACCGTGCGCACGATCACCGGTACGCTGGGCGAATGCTCGCGCACATTGGCCAGCACCTTCAGCGCGCTGGCCGTGTCCAGGTAGGTCACCACCACGGCGCTGGCTCGGGCCAGGCCCGCGGCCATGAGCGACTGTGGCCGCACCGCGTCACCAAACACCACTGAGTTGCCCGCGGCGGCGGCCTGGCGCACGCGGTCGGGGTCCAGGTCGAGCGCGATGTGGGGAATGTCTTCCTTGTCCAGCATGCGGGCCAGGTTTTGGCCGCAGCGGCCGTAGCCGCAGATGATCACGTGCTTTTGGGTATTGATGGCCTTGCGGGCGATGCTGGTCATCTGCAGCGACTGCTGCATCCATTCGCTGCTCACCAGCTTCATGACGATCTGATTGGCGCTCAGGATGATGAAGGGTGTGGCCAGCATGGACAGCACCATGGCCGCCAGCACGGGGTTGAGGAGGCTGGCGGGCACCAGCCGGCTGTCCTGCGCCAGCGTGAGCAGCACAAAGCCAAATTCGCCGGCCTGCGCCAGGTACAGGCCCGTGCGCAGCGCCACGCCTGCCGTGGCCCCCAGTACCCAGGTCAGGGCTGTGATCAGGGCCAGCTTGAGCAGCACCGGCACCAGCAGCAGCACCAGCACCAAGGGCCAGTTGCCCGCCACCTCGCGCCAGTCGAGCATCATGCCGATGCTGATGAAGAAGAGGCCCAGCAGCACGTCGTGGAAGGGCCGGATGTCGGTTTCCACCTGGTGCTTGTATTCGGTCTCGGAAATCAGCATGCCGGCCATGAAGGCGCCCAGCGCCAGGCTCAGGCCGGCCAGTTCGGTGAGCCAGGCCAGCGCCAGCGTCACCAGCAGGAGGTTGAGCACAAAAAGCTCTTCGCTCTTGCGCCGCGCCACCAGGGTGAGCCACCAGCGCATCACGCGCTGACCGCCGGTGAGCAGCACGCCCACCAGCACCGAGGCTTTCAAGAAGGCCAGGGCCAGCGCACCGAAGAGTTCTTCGGCCGGCGAGCCCAAGGCAGGAATGATCACCAGCAGGGGCACCACGGCCAGATCTTGAAACAGCAGGATGCCCATCACGCGGCGGCCATGCTCGGTCTCGAGCTCCAGGCGCTCGGCCAGCATCTTGACCACCAGCGCCGTGCTGCTCATGGCCACTGCGCCTGACAGCGCCAGCGCGGCCTGCCAGGACAGGTTCCACAGGCGGGGCGCGCCCCAGCTCAGCAGCAGCGAGCCGCCCACCACCAGCAGCATGGTCAGCACCACCTGGCACAGGCCCAGGCCGAACACGTGCCGGCGCATGGCGCGCAGCTTGCCCAGGTTGAACTCCAGGCCAATGACGAACATCAGAAACACCACGCCGAATTCGCCCAGGTGGCGCACGCTGTCGGCGTTGTCCGCCAGGGCCAGCGCATTCGGGCCGATGACCACGCCCACCGCCAGGTAGCCCAGCACGGGCGGCAGCTTGAGGTAGCGGCAGACCACCACGCCCATCACCGCGGCCAAGAGGTAAAAGAGCGTGAGCTCGAGTCCAGACATCGTCCAAGCATGGTAGCGGATGCCTCTGCGGCGGCTCACTAGAATGCGGTCATGACCCTAGGCGCCAAGACCTTCGATCCTGCACAGTCGCTGGCACTGGCCCGCAAGACCTTCGAGATCGAGGCGGCGGCCGTGCTGGGCCTGGCGGCGCGCGTTGGCGAAGACTTCAGCCGTGCCGTGGGCCTGATGCTGGCGTGCCGTGGCCGCATCGTGGTCATGGGCATGGGCAAGAGCGGCCACATCGGCCGCAAGATTGCCGCCACGCTTGCCTCCACCGGCACCCCCGCCATGTTCGTGCACCCCGCCGAGGCCAGCCATGGCGATCTGGGCATGATCACGGCCGAGGACGTGGTGCTGGGCATCTCCAACAGCGGCGAGAGCGAAGAGCTCACCAATTTGTTGCCCACACTGCGCCGCCAGCAGGTCAAGCTGATCGCCATGACCGGCGGCCTGGGCTCCTCCCTGGCGCGCCATGCCAATGTGGTGCTGGACACCAGCGTGTCGCAGGAAGCTTGTCCCTTGAACCTGGCGCCCACCGCCAGCACCACGGCCCAGCTGGCCATGGGTGACGCCCTGGCCGTGGCCCTGCTCGATGCACGCGGCTTCAAGCCGGAAGACTTTGCCCGCTCACACCCGGGCGGATCGCTCGGCCGCAAGCTGCTCACGCATGTGAGCGATGTCATGCGCACAGGCGAGGCTGTGCCGGCTGTTGGTGCGGACGCGGGTTTTAGCGAACTCATGCGCGAGATGAGCAGCAAGGGTTTGGGCGCCACCGCCGTGGTCGATGACCAGCGCCGCGTGCTGGGCATCTTCACCGACGGCGATCTGCGCCGCTTGGTCGAGCAGGGTCAGGACCTGCGCCAGCTGCGTGCGGCCGATGTGATGCATGCCCAGCCCCGCACCCTGCAGGCCACGGCCCTGGCGGCCGAGGCGGCCGCGCTCATGGAGCAGCACCGCATCACCAGTGTGCTGGTGGTGGACGAGGCCGCGCGCCTGTGCGGCGCGCTCAACAGCAACGATCTGATGCGGGCCAAGGTGATCTGATGACCCTGCCTGCCCTGTCCTTCACCCCCGAGCAGCTGCTGCCCGCGCAGGACGTGCGCGTGGCCTTTTTCGATGTCGATGGCGTGCTCACCGATGGCGGCCTGTACTTCAGCGAGCATGCCGAGCGTGCGGCGCCCACCGGCCAGTTCTACGTGGCCAGTGAGACGATCAAGCGCTTCAACACCCTGGACGGTCATGGCCTGAAGCTGCTGCAAAAAGCGGGCATCACGCCCGTGGTGATCACCGGCCGCGACAGCCTGGTGCTGCGTGCGCGCCTGGATGCCCTGGGCATCACGCATGCCTATTTCGGCACGGAAGACAAGCGACCCGCGGCCGAAGACACCCTGGCCAAGCTGGGCCTGGACTGGCACCAGGCCGCGGCCATGGGCGACGACTGGCCCGATCTGCCGGTGATGCGCCGCGCTGCCGTCAGCTGCGCCCCGGCGCATGCCCATGCAGAGGTGCGTGCGGCTGCGCACCATGTGACGCAGGCCGCCGCCGGCCATGGTGCCGTGCGCGAGTGGTGCGACCTGCTGCTCACGGCCACCGGACACTACGCACGCCTGTTGGACGACTACCAGCGATGAATCTGCCGGACCTTTTCCCGGCCCCCCACGCGGCGAATCTGGGCCCTCGGCAGCTGTTGCGCGCGGTGCTGGCCGTCTGGGACCGATTGGCGATTTACCTGCCCATGGTGCTCATGGCCGTGCTGGCCTTGCTCACCTACTGGATGGTGCGCCAGGCACCGCAGCTGGCCGAGCCGCAGGAAGCACAAGCTAAGACGCATGAGGTCGATTTCTTCATGCGCGGCGCCACCATGCGCACCTATGACAAGGACGGTCGCCTGCAGAGCCAGCTCTTTGGCGCCGAGATGCGGCATTACGACGACAGTGCCACCGTCGAGGTCGACCATCCCCGCTGGAAGTCCACGGCACCTGATGGGCGCGTGACGCATGCCAGCGCCCGTCTGGCCCTCAGCCGTGACGATGGTTCGGAACTGCAGCTCTTCAATAACGCGGTGGTGGTGCGCGATGCGCTGACCACCGCGCGCAGCGGCATGCTGCCTCGCCAGGAGTTTCGTGGCGACTTCCTGCATGTCTTCGCCAAAGACGAGCGCATGTTGTCGCACCTGCCCGTGCGCTTTTTCAGTGGTCAGGATGAATTCAGCGGCGAGAGTTTTCGCTACGACCACCTCAATCGCATGGTCGAACTCGAAGGCCGCGCCAAGGCACGCATCATGCCTCGGGCCACACCCTCTCAGCCGCCCTCTTCTGCACCTCGCCCCTGAGCGAAAAGGGTCGCAAAGGCTTGCAAAGGGCCGCAAATGGTGCGTCGACCGCAGGGCGCTCTTTTTGCAGGCATGAAAAAACCCTGGGGCCAAGGCGCCAGGGTTTTGCTTGCACGTCGGGGCGTGCGCTGCGTCAGGACCGTGCCGAATCGATGTTCAGGCGCAGTCCTGGGACAGCAGGATCAGTAACCGCCGCGGCCACCGCCGCCGCCACGACCGCCACCGCCGTAGGGGCTGCGGAAACCGCCATCACTGCCGCCGCCGCCGTAGCCGCCGCCGCCCGAACGGCCACCGCCGCCGCCGCCGAAGCCACCACCGCTACCGCCGCCGAAGCCACCGCTGCGGGGAGGACGAGCCTCCATCGGACGGGCTTCGTTCACGACGACACTGCGGCCGCCCATGGACTGGCCGTTCATGCCGTTGATGGCGGCTTGCGCCTCGGCGTCACTGCCCATTTCCACGAAGCCGAAGCCCTTGGAACGACCGGTGTCGCGCTCCATCATGACTTTGGCACTGGTCACAGAACCGAATTCAGAAAAGGATTGCTGCAGATCTTCGTCGCGCACCGAGTACGGCAGATTGCCGACGTAAAGTTTGTTGCCCATCTTGGGACTCCTCAAAAACACTGAAACGAAAGCGATGGAGTCCCGAAAGCACAAACGCGCGAAACTGACCAATCACCTGACTTGCGTGGTGGTTGCCCACCATGCCCAAGGGATTATGCGCGAGATTGCTTAAATGCCGGCAAGGAAAGTAACTGGTGATTACCCTTTTTTCTTTCATCTTGCCAATGGGCGACGCTGTCAATTCCCAAAACTCGAACGGCGTCTTTGCGAAACCCCAAAAATCCATTTAATTCAACGACTTACAAAAAGTCATCAAGAAACTAAACGGCCAGACCATACTCGGCCGTGAAACCCGGGCTGTGGTTTTTTTACCGATATTCTTCAGTTTGCTGGGCGTCCTGCGCGGCAAATGGGCCGCGCAGGACGCCCGGGCCGGCGCGGGAATCCCCGCGCGCTTGGGTCTTACCAGTTCACTTCCCGGTCCGGGGTGGCGCCGATGCGGTGCACGCTCAGGTCGGCACCCTCGAACTCTTCCTCCTGCGACAGGCGCAGGCCCACGCTCGCCTTGATCAGGCCATAGACCGCCCAGCCGGCCAGGCCCGCCCAGGCCACGCCCATGGCGGTGCCTATCAGCTGCGCTGACAGGTTCACCCCGCCCAGGCCGCCGAAGGAAGCGCTGCCGAAAATGCCGCATGCGATGCCGCCCCAGGCGCCGCACAGGCCGTGCAGCGGCCAGACGCCCAGCACATCGTCAATCTTCCAGCGGTTTTGCGTGAGCGTGAACATCACCACGAAGATGGCGCCGGCCACGCCGCCTACCACCAGCGCGCCCAGCGGATGCATCAGATCCGAGCCCGCGCACACAGCCACCAGGCCCGCCAGCGGGCCGTTGTGCACAAAGCCCGGGTCGTTCTTGCCCATGAGCAGCGCCACCAGGGTGCCGCCCACCATGGCCATCAGCGAGTTCACGGCCACCAGGCCCGAGATCTTGTCGATGGTCTGGGCGCTCATCACATTGAAGCCGAACCAGCCCACGGTGAGGATCCAGGCGCCCAGGGCCAGGAAGGGAATGTTCGAGGGCGGATGGGCCGACATGGCGCCGTCCTTGCGGTAGCGGTTGCTGCGTGCGCCCAGCAGCAGCACGGCCGGCAGCGCCAGCCAACCGCCCATGGCGTGCACCACCACCGAACCGGCGAAGTCGTGAAACTCATCACCTGTGGTGGCCTTGATCCAGGCCTGCACGCCGAACTGCTGGTTCCAGACGATGCCCTCAAAGAAGGGGTAGATCAAACCCACGATCACGGCCGTGGCCAGCAGCTGCGGGTAAAAGCGCGAGCGCTCGGCGATGCCGCCGGAGATGATGGCCGGAATGGCTGCCGCGAAGGTGAGCAGGAAGAAGAACTTCACCAGCTCGTAGCCATTCTTGGCGGCCAGCTGCTCGGCCCCCACAAAGAAGTGTGTGCCGTAGGCCACGCCGTAACCGACCACGAAATAAACCACGGTGGAGACGGAAAAATCCACCAGGATCTTGACCAGGGCATTGACCTGGTTTTTCTTGCGTACGGTGCCCAGCTCCAGAAAGGCAAAGCCTGCATGCATGGCCAGCACCATGATGCCGCCCAGGAGAATGAACAGCGCATCTGAGCCCTGTTTTAGTGCTTCCATGAAACTTGATTCCTTTAAAACGACGAAATCACGCCTTGTTTTGGTGCACAAGCCCACAAAACACGCATGATGCACCAAACAAAAGCAAGATTTGCGCCTGTGCGCGGGTTCGGTGCGTCCTTCGGTGGGCGGCTCACGTAATATCGGGGCGATGGCCGGTACCGGTGGGTTCGCCGGCGCAGCACCTTGTCAAGCATGCCTGAAGACACCAGCCTTCCCTTTTATTCGGCCCGTGAGCTCATGGCGCTGGGCCGCCGTGGCCAGCAGGCCCCACCCTGTACGCACTGCGGCGCGCTCGCCTGTGCAGGCTGGGAGTCGGTGCCTGGCGGCTTTGATGCGGCGCAGCTGCGCTGCCTGGGCACGCTCAGGCCTGCCGGCGACGAGGATCCGACGCTGCTTGAATACCACCCGCAGGGCACCCACGCCTGGTCGGCCGATGCGCCCATTGCCCCGGGCTGGTTCCCCTATAACCGCTGCGAGGTCTGGGCCTGCACGACTTGCGGACGGCCCTACCTGCGCTACACCGAGTACGGCGGCTACTACACCGACCCGCGCATCCGCGCCCTGCATCCCGACCTGGTGGTGGCCGAGGAGTCGGGCGGCTGAGTGCCTGCCCAGGTGGCCATGGACGCGCCCCTGGACCTCGTCATCTTCGGCGGCGCCGGCGACCTGTCCTGGCGCAAATTGCTGCCTGCGCTCTACATGGCCCATGTGCATGAGCGCCTGCCGCAGGACACCCGCATCATCGGCATCGGTCGGCATGGCTGGGACCGGCAGGCTTATGCCGACTTCGTGGACCGCAGTGCGCGCACCGTCATGGCCGCCGACGCCTTCCAGCACGAAGCTTGGACAGCTTTCCTGGCGCGGCTGGACTTCGTCAGCATGGATGCCACCGAGGCCGAAGGCTACGCCCGCCTGGCCCCGTGCTGTCGCCCGGGCTCGACCAAGGTCTTTTACCTGGCCACGGCACCAGGGCTTTTCGCTCAGATCTGCGGGCGGCTGCACGAGGCCGGCCTCATCGATCCGCAGGCCCGCGTGGTGCTCGAAAAACCGCTGTGCCACGACCTGTCCTCCGCGCGCGCCATCAATGAGGCAGTGGCGCGCTATTTCGACGAGCGACAGGTCTACCGCATCGACCACTACCTGGGCAAGGAGACGGTACAGAACCTCATGGTGCTGCGCTTTGGCAACGCCATCTTCGAGCCGCTGTGGCGCGCCCCGCACATCCAGAGCGTGCAGATCACCGTGGCCGAGACCGTGGGCGTGGGTACCCGCGCGGGCTTTTACGACCAGACCGGCGCGCTGCGCGACATGGTGCAGAACCACCTGCTGCAGCTGCTGTGCATCGTGGCGATGGAGCCACCGATCTCGCTTGACCCGGACGATGTGCGCGATGAAAAGCTCAAGGTGCTGCGCTGCCTGCGCCGGATGGACCTGCATGATGTTCGGCAGGACACGGTGCGCGGGCAGTACAGCGCGGGCGTGGTCGAGGGCCAGGCTGTTGCCGGCTACCGCCAGGAGTCCGGCGTGCCGGCCGCAAGCGGCACCGAAACCTTCGTGGCCTTGCGCGCGCAGGTGCGCAACGCCCGCTGGGCCGGCGTGCCTTTTTATCTGCGCACGGGCAAGCGCCTGCCGCAGCGGCGCTCGGACATCATCATTGATTACGCCGACCCGCCGTTTTCCATCTTCGCCGACCAGCGCGCTGCCCCGCACGCCAACCGCCTGGTGATCAGCCTGCAGCCCGAGGAGTCCATCGAGCTGCAGATGATGGCCAAGGAGCCGGGCTCGGGCATGAAGCTGCGCCCGGCCTTCCTCAAGCTCGACCTGCAGTCGGCCTTCAGCGAGCGCCGCGCCGAGGCCTACGAGCGCCTGCTGGTCGATGTCATCAAGGGCCGCCTGACCCACTTCATGCGCCGCGACGAACTCGAAGCCGCCTGGCAATGGGTCGATCCCATCCTCGAGGCTTGGCAGCAGCTCGGTGAACAGCCCCATCCCTACCCGGCCGGCAGCTGGGGGCCGGTCGGCGCCTCGGCCCTGCTCGCCCGCGCCCCCATTCGCGGGGCCGAGGCACCGTGAGCCCCTGCCTCTGGCCTGTCTGGCACGAGACGCCGGACGCCGCTTCAGCGGCGCAGGCGCTGGCCGGGGCCGTGGCCGCGCAGCTGCGCGAGGCCACGGACCGGCGCGGCCAAGCGCTCTTGGCCGTCTCCGGCGGCCGCTCTCCGGTCGCTTTTTTCGAGGCATTGCACAGCCAGGCGCTGCCCTGGCATCAGGTGAGCGTGCTGCTGGCCGACGAGCGTTGCGTGCTCCCCGAGGCGCACGACAGCAATGCCGCCCTGGTGCGCCGGCACCTGCTGAAGGGCCCGGCGGCTGCTGCGCATTTCCTGCCCTTTTTTGACGCGCTGCCGGCCACTGAGCCCGAGCAGGCGGGCCTGGCCGCGCTGGCCGAGGCCCGATTCGCGGGCCTGCTCTGGCCCCTGGATGTGCTGGTGCTGGGCATGGGCGAGGACGGCCACACGGCCTCGCTCTTTCCGGGGGCGCCTGGCCTGGCAGAGGCGCTGTCGGGCCCGGCCCGGGTGGCCTGGGTGCGGCCGAGCTCGGCGCCGCACGCCCGCCTGACCCTGACCTTGCCCGTCCTTCAGCAGGCCCGGCATGTTCACCTGGCCCTGTCGGGACCTGCCAAGCGGGCCGTGCTCGAGCGCGCTTGCGCCCAGCCCGGTCCGGCGCTGCCCATCTCGCTGGTGCTGCAGCGGCCGGGGCCGCCTGTGGAGGTCTGGTACGCGCCCTGATGCGGCGTCATGATGGCGCGTCATGATTGACCGACATGAGTCCACGCCTTCGCGCCGAGCCAGGGCCAGGGCCATGGCCCGGCTATACTTTTAAGGCGCCGATTTGCTCAGCTTGCGGGCGCTCAAGAAATTCAGCTAAAGACGATTTGTCCCCGCCCGGATCGCCTTCAGCGATGCCGGGTTTTGTTTTTTCAGGTGCCAGCTTGTCCCTTGTTGCCACGCCCCAGTCCATGCATTTTGAGGAGCCGCTGGCGCTCACCAGCGGTGCGTCCCTGCGCGGCTACGACCTGAGCTACGAGACCTACGGCCAGCTCAATGCCGACAGGTCGAATGCGGTGCTCGTGTGCCATGCGCTCAATGCCTCGCACCACGTGGCCGGTGTCTATCTCGACAGCCAGGGCCAGGTGATGCCCCGCTCCGAAGGCTGGTGGGACACCCTGATCGGCCCGGGCAAGCCCCTGGACACCGAGCGCTTCTTTGTGATCGGCGTGAACAACCTGGGTTCGTGCTTCGGCTCGACCGGGCCCATGCATGTCAACCCCGACACCGGCCAGGTCTATGGCGCGGATTTCCCCGTGGTCACCGTCGAGGATTGGGTGAACGCCCAGGCCGCGCTGCTCGACCGCTTGGGCATTGGCCAACTGGCCGCCGTGATTGGCGGCAGCTTGGGCGGCATGCAGGCGCTCTCCTGGACGCTGCAGCACCCCGAGCGTGTGCGCCACGCCGTGGTGGTGGCCAGCGCCCCCAACCTGACGGCCGAGAACATTGCTTTTAACGAGGTGGCCCGCCGCGCCATCGTCACCGACCCCGATTTCCATGGCGGCCACTTCTACCGCCATGGCGTGATCCCGAAGCGGGGCCTGCGCATTGCCCGCATGATCGGCCACATCACCTACCTGAGCGACGACGTGATGAACGAGAAGTTCGGTCGGCAGCTGCGCGCCATCGCGGGTGAGCTGGGCCGGGACCGCGCCTACCAGTTCAGCACACAGGACGTCGAGTTCGAAATCGAGAGCTACCTGCGCTACCAGGGCGACAAGTTCGCCGAGTACTTCGATGCCAACACCTACCTGCTGATCACCCGGGCGCTGGACTACTTTGACCCGGCCCGCGCGCACGGCGGTGATCTCTCAAAGGCCTTTGCCCAGGCCGCGGCCAAGTTTCTGTTGGTGAGCTTCACGACGGACTGGCGCTTTTCTCCGGCGCGCAGCCTCGAACTCGTCAAGGCCTTGCTGGACAACCAGCGTGACGTGAGTTACGCCGAGATTGACGCGCCACACGGCCACGACGCCTTCCTGCTCGACGACCCCCGCTACATGGCGGTGGTTCGCTCCTACTTCGATAAGGTGAGCCTGTGAACGCCGCCCCCCCTGTGTCTGCCGACCTGCGCCACATCGCCCGCCTGGTGCCCGAAGGCTCGCGCGTGCTCGACCTGGGCTGCGGCACCGGCGAGCTCCTGGCCCACCTGATGCGCGAGCGCGGCTGCACCGGCTACGGCGTGGAGCTCAATGACGCCAACGTGCAGGCCTGCGTGGCCCGCGGCGTGAACGTCATCCAGCTCAACCTCGAAGACGGTCTGGCCCTGTTTGGTGACAGCTCCTTCGACGTGGTGCTGCAGATCGACACCCTCCAGCATCTGCGCAACACCGAGGTCATGCTGCGCGAGACCGCCCGCGTGGGCCGCATGGGCATCGTGGCCTTTCCCAACTTTGCCCACTGGCCCAACCGCCTGGCTGTGCTGCGCGGCCGCATGCCGGTGACCAAGGTGCTGCCCTACCAGTGGTACGACACGCCCAACATCCGCGTGGGCACCCTGCGCGACTTCCGGGCGCTGGCCCTGAAGAACCGCCTGCACATCCTCGACGAGTTCGGCCTGCAAGACGGGCGGGAGCTGCGCTGGTGGCCGAACGTGCGGGCCAGCCGCGCCGTCTTCAAGGTTCAGCGCGCATGAGCCAAGGCGCGCCGGGCCAGCCGCCGGCCGAGGTGCCCTTCCGCGAGGCCCTGCGTTTTTGGTTCAAGCTGGGCCTCATCAGCTTTGGCGGGCCTGCGGGCCAGATTGCCATCATGCACCGCGAGCTGGTCGAGCGCCGGCGTTGGATTTCCGAACAGCGGTTTTTGCATGCGCTGAACTTTTGCATGCTGCTGCCCGGCCCCGAGGCGCAGCAGCTGGCCACCTATCTGGGTTGGCTGATGCACAAGACGCGCGGCGGCATCGCCGCCGGCACGCTGTTTGTGTTGCCCTCGCTGCTGCTGCTCATCTTGCTGAGCTGGATCTACATGGCCTGGGGCACGCAGCCCCTGGTGGCCGGCCTTTTTTACGGCATCAAGCCGGCGGTGGCCGCCATCGTGCTGCATGCGCTGCACCGCATCGGCCGCAAGGCCTTGGGCGATCCGCGGCGCCTGCCCTTGCCCTGGCTGCTGGCGCTCGGCAGTTTTGTGGCCCTGGCCTTTCTGCACCTGCCCTTCCCGGCCGTGGTGCTGAGCGCCTTGCTCATCGGCTGGGGCGTGTCGCGCTGGGCGCCGCAGGCCCTGGGCGCAGGCGGCAGCGGCCATACCGCCCACCAGGCCGGCGGTGCCAGCGCGCTCATCGACGACCACACGCTACCGCCCGCGCATGCGCGCTTTAGCCGCGCGCGCTTGCTGCGCGTGTTGGCCGTCACGGGTCTGCTGTGGCTGCTGCCCATGGCGGTGCTGCTGTTCAGCCAGGGCTGGAACGCCACGCTCACGCAGATGGGCTGGTTCTTCACCAAAGCGGCCTTGCTCACCTTCGGCGGGGCCTATGCCGTGCTGCCTTATGTGCAGCAGGCGGCGGTGGATCACTACGGCTGGCTGAGCACGCCGCAGATGATGGATGGCCTCGCCCTGGGCGAGACCACGCCGGGCCCGCTCATCATGGTGGTGGCCTTTGTCGGCTTTGTGGGCGGCTGGTTGCAGCAGGTGCTGGGGCCCGATGCACAGTTCCTGGGTGCGGCGCTGGCCGCCTGCGTGGCCACCTGGTTCACCTTTTTGCCTTCTTTCCTCTTCATCCTCGCCGGCGGGCCCTGGGTAGAGTCCACCCGCGGCAGGCCGATGGTCACCGTGCCGCTGGCGGCGGTGACCTGCGCCGTGGTGGGCGTGATCGCCCAGCTGGCGCTGTGGTTCCTTTCGGCCGTGGTGCTGCCCGGCGGCGTGCTGGCCTTGCCCGACTTGTGGGCACTGGCCTTGGTGCTGGCCTCGGCCTGGGCGCTGTGGCGGCTGGGCTGGAGCGTGTTGCGCGTGATCGCGGTGGCCGCTGGGGCGGGCCTGCTGCTGCGCCTGATGGGCTGGGCCTGAGCGGCAGCCGACTCACCGTATGTTCGAGATATGAGTTCCGCGCCTTCTTCCCTGTCTTGGCTGGAGCGGCTGTTTGGGGGCTGGGTGCGCCAGGTCTCCCGCGTCACCCTCCGCGCCGACCTCATGGCCGGCCTGCTGGGGGCTGTGCTGGTGCTGCCGCAAGGCATTGCCTTTGCCACGCTGGCGGGCATGCCCCCGGAGTACGGCCTGTACACCGCCATCGTGCCCTGCATCATTGCGGCCATGTTCGGTTCGAGCTGGCACATGATGTCCGGCCCCACCAACGCCAACTCCCTGGCCCTCTTGGCCATGCTCTCACCCTTGGCCATGCCTTTCGGCCCCGAGTACGTGCAGCTGGCGCTGGCCGTGACGGTGATGGTGGGCCTCATGCAGTGGCTCATTGGCGCGCTGCGGCTGGGCATGCTGGCTAATTTCATCTCGCCTTCCGTGCTGTTTGGCTTCACGTCGGGGGCGGCCTTGCTCATCATCGTGCATGCCTTGCCCGCTATGCTGGGCCTGTCGGTGGGCGGCTCGCCGATAGCGGTGGTGCAGGGCCTGTGGGAGCACGCTGGCCGCGTGCAGCCTGCCGCGCTGGCCGTGGCGGCGCTGACCCTGGCGGTCACGCTCGCTTGCCGCCGCTGGCGCCCCCGCTGGCCCGCCATGTTGCTGGGCCTGGCGGTGGCCACGGCCCTGACCTGGCTGGCTTCCATCCAGGTGGGGCTCGCTCCCTGGGTGGCCGGTCTGGTGGAGGTGGGGGAGGTGCCCCCGCCCTGGCCACGCTTTCATGTGCCGCAGATCAACTGGTCCCTGCTGCCCGAGCTCATGGGGCTGGCTTTTTCACTGACCATCGTGGCCTTGGGCCAGGCCATTTCCATGGCCCAGGCGGTGGCGGCGCGTTCCGGCCAGCGCATCGATGCCAACCGCGAATTCCGGGGCCAGGGCCTGTCGAACATCGTCGGCGGTTTTTTCTCGAGCTATGTCTCTTGCGGCTCGGTCAACCGCTCCATGCCCAACCTGGAGGCCGGTGCCCGCACGCCGCTGGCGGCGGTGTTTTCCGCACTCTTGCTGCTCCTGCTGGCCAGCCTGGTGGCGCCGGTGCTGGCGCGCATTCCCATGGCGGCGGTGTCGGCCCTGCTCTTGCTCGTCGGTGTGTTCCTGCTCGACACCCAGCGCTGGCGCTCGCTGTGGCAGCTGTCCCGCCAGGAATTTGGCGTGGCGGCCGCCACTTTGGTGGCCACCCTGACCATTCGCCTGGAGATGGCCATCGTGCTGGGCACGCTGCTGTCGCTGCTGGGCTTTCTCTACCGCACGGCCCGCCCGGCCATGCGCAGCATGGGTTTTGACAGCACTTCGCCGGAGCGGCAGTTCGTGGTGCTGGAAGACCAAGGCCCTGCCGAGCTCACGCGCGCCCCGCAGGGCCAGCGCCTGCCCGAATGCCCGCAGCTCAAGCTGCTGCGCATGGAGGGCGAGGTGTACTTTGGCGCCGTGGCGCATGTCTCGGACACCTTGCAGGCCCTGCGCTCGGTGCCGCATCCGCAAAAGCACCTGCTGGTGATGGGCAAGAGCATGAACTTCATCGACCTGGCCGGCGCCGAGCTGTGGGAGGCCGAGCTCAACGCCCGCCGCGCCATGGGTGGCGACCTGTACTTCCACCGGCCCCGCCCGGAGGTGCTGCACCTGTGGAAGACCACGGGCTTTACGCGCCTGCTGGGCCCGGAGCACCAGTTTCCGGACAAGCGCACGGCCATTGCCACCATCTTTCCCAAGCTCGACCCCGAGATCTGCCGCCAGTGCCGCGCACGCATTTTCTGGGAATGCCAGACGGTGCCCGGGCCCGAGCAGCCGGCAGCGGCCGCCCCGGGTCGCTGATTCACCGCCTGGCCGACCCCCCTGGCCCCAAGACGGCGCAAAATCCAGGCATGTCCACCACAATTTCACGCCGGTTTCTGGGTCGAGCGCTGCTCGGCGCTTGGGGCTTGCACACCCTGAGCGCCTGCAGCAGCCCGGCCGTGCAATTGCTCACCGGCCGCAGCATCAGCATGAGTCACGAGCAGCTGCAATCGACCCTGGAGCGTCGTTTTCCACTGGAGCAGCGCGTGGCCGATGTGCTCTCGGTGCGCTTGAGCGCGCCGCGTCTGCGCCTTTTGCCGGAGACTGGGCGTATCGCCACCGAACTCAGGCTCGATATCACCGAGCGCCTGCTGCGGACCAGCCACCCTGCCAGCCTGGCCTTGGACTACGGCCTGCGCTTTGAACCGTCGGACCGCACCGTGCGCCTGCGCGATGTGCGCGTGCAGCAACTGGCTTTCACGCGCCTGGCCCCGGCCTACCAGGAGCTCATGAACCGCTATGCCCCGCGCCTGGCCGAGCGGGCCCTCAACGACCAGGTGCTGCACCAGGTGAGCGAGGCCGACTGGAACAGCTTGCAGTTGCTGGGCCTGCAGCCAACGGAGTTCAAGGTCACGCCGCAGGCCCTGGTGCTCGAGTTCCGCCCACCCGCCCCGGCCAGCGCCCGCTGAGCTTTCAAGGATTGCCATGAACGCCCCTTTGCCTGCTTCCGTGCTCAACACCGCCGCTGCGCTGGACCAAGTCAGCGCGCAATGGGACACCGACATCGTTCGCCAGCTCAGTGACTACATTGCCATCCCGGCCAAGTCGCCCCTGTTCGATGCGGACTGGGCCGCCCACGGCCACATCGACACCGTGGTGCGCCATGCCGCCGCCTGGGTCGAGGCGCAAAAAGTCCCGGGCCTGGCGCTGGAGGTGGTGCGCCTGCCCGGACGCACGCCGGTGATCTTCTTCGAGGTGGCCGCCACCCGGCCGGTGCCGGCTGGCTCGTCGGTGGCGCAGCCCACGGTGCTGATGTACGGCCACCTGGACAAGCAGCCCGAGTTTTCAGGCTGGCGCTCGGACCTCGGGCCCTGGACACCGCACTATGAGGACGGCAAGCTCTACGGCCGCGGCGGCGCTGATGACGGCTACGCCATCTACGCCAGCGTAGCCGCCATTCAGGCGCTCAAATCGCAAGGGGTGGCGCATCCGCGCATCGTGGGCCTCATTGAAACCTGCGAGGAAAGCGGCTCTTACGACCTGCTGCCCTACGTGGATGCGCTCAAAAGCCGCCTGGGCGAGGTGGGGCTGGTCATCTGCCTCGATTCCGGTGCCGGCAACTACGACCAGCTGTGGCTCACCACCAGCTTGCGTGGCAATGTCACGGGCACGCTCAAGGTGGAGGTGCTCACCGAGGGCGTGCACTCGGGCGATGCCAGCGGTGTGGTGCCTTCGAGCTTTCGCATCCTGCGCCACCTGCTCGACCGCCTGGAAGACAGCGCCACTGGGCGGCTCTTGCCGGCGGCTTTTCATGGTGAGATCCCGGCGCAGCGCCTTGAAGAGGCGCGTGCCACGGCCGACATCCTGGGCGACGAGCTGCACGCGCGCTTTCCCTGGGCGCACCACGACTGCGGCGGCTCAAGCGCCTTCACCCTGCCCATGACGCGCGACCCCGTGGAGGCTCTCCTTAACCGCACCTGGCGCCCCACGCTGAGTGTGACCGGTGCCGACGGCCTGCCCGCGCTCAAGGACGCCGGTAATGTGCTGCGGCCCTACACCGCCTTCAAACTCTCGCTGCGCCTGCCGCCCTTGGTGGATGCCGCGCAGGCCGTGCAGCAGCTCAAGACCCTGCTGGAGGACAACGCGCCCTACCAGGCCAAGGTCACGTTTGAAGGCGGTGGTGGGGCCACCGGCTGGAATGCGCCCGCCACGGCCGACTGGTTCGAGGCGGCCCTGCAAGACGCATCACAGGCCTGCTTTGGTGCAGCCTGCGCCACCATCGGCCAGGGCGGGACGATTCCGCTCATGAACCTGCTCAGCCAGGGTTTCCCAAAGGCGCAGATGATGGTCTGCGGCGTACTCGGCCCCAAGAGCAACGCTCACGGGCCGAATGAGTTTTTGCATGTGCCCTACGCCAAGCGACTTACGGCCGCCGTGGCACAGGTGATCGCGCGCATGCCGGGCTGAGGCCGCGCCAGCTCGGCCGGGCTCCCAAGCGATGGGGTCGGGACCTTACACCGGTGCTGCGGCGGATTCCCTTTTTTGTCGCAGCGCCAGCCACACCAGCGACAGGCCCATCACGGCCATGGGCAGGAGCGAGCCGAGGTTCAGCAAGGTCCATCCCTGTGTGGTGACCAGGATGCCCGAGGCCAGCGAAGTGATGGCGGTCACCGCAAACACGCAGAAGTTGAGCGCACCTTGTGCCTTGTCTTTTTCCTCGGGCCGCCAGGTCCCCAGGGCCAGGGTGGTGCTGCCGGTGAACAGGAAGTTCCAGCCCACGCCGAGCAGGAAGAGGGCCATTTCAAAGTGATGCAGCTCGACACCTGAGAGCGCAATCATCACGCACACCACGTTCAGGCTCAGGCCCAGGCCCATGATGGGCAGGGTGCCAAAGCGCTTGATCAGGTGGCCGGTGAAAAAGCCGGGTGCGAACATGCCGATCACGTGCCACTGCAGCACGATGGCCGCTTCGGAAAACGGCAGTCCGCAGGTCTGCATGGCCAGCGGCGTGGCGGCCATGAGCAGGTTCATCACGCCAAAGCCCAGGGCGCTGCCGATGGCCGCCACCACGAACACGGGCTGGCGCATGATCTCGCCCAGCGGCCGCCCGCCCCCGGCGCTGCCCTTGGCAGGCGGCGGCGGAAAGTGGATGAAGGACAGCACCGCCATGCCCAAGAGGGCCACGCCGGCCAATGAAAAGTAGGCGCCTGCGAATGGAATGGCCGTGAGGTTGCGGGTGGCTGAAGCGAGGTTGGGGCCGGCAATCGCGCCGATCAGCCCCCCGGCCATGACGAAGGAGACGGCTTTCTCGCGGTTGGAGGGCTCGGCCAGCTCGGCCGCGGCAAAGCGGTAGAGCTGGGCGTTGGCGTTGTAGTAGCCCGCAATCACCGTGGCGGCCACCAGCACCCAGAAGTGGCTGGTGTAGGCCGCCCAGGCGCACAAGAGCGAGGAGAACACCGCCACCGCCAGGCCCAGCTGGAAAGAGCCTTTGCGGCCCCAGCGCTGCTGCGTGCGCGCCACCAGCCCGGTGGACAGCGCGCCGCCCACCACGTAGCCCATCACCGGGAGGGTCGCCATCCAGCCCACCGGCGCCAGCGCCAAGCCCACCAGGCCATTGATGGCGATGAAGGTGACGTTGTTGGTGAAGAAAATGCCTTGGCAGGCCACCAGCAGCCAGAGATGACGGTTCATCCCTGGCTTATAACCGACACGCCGAAGGGGAACTGTCGCCTCGGCTCAGCCCAGCGCCTGCGCCAGCGCGGCCAGGGCCGCGGTTTCGGCGCGCAGGATGCGCGGCCCCAGGGTCACGGGCATGAAACCGGCGGCGCGTGCCTGAGCATCTTCGGCGGGCGAGAGGCCGCCTTCGGGCCCGCTCAAGAACAGCAGCTCGCCCACGGGATGCGCGGCCAGCACCTGGGACAGGGGCTGGCTGCCTTCGGCCAGGGAGAGCACGCAGCGAAGGGGCGCCACGCCCGCTGACTGGGGCAACCATGCGCCCAGTTCGCGCACGGCTTCCACCCGGGGCACACGGTTGCCGCCGCATTGCTCGCAGGCCGCGGCGGCCACCTGCTGCCAGTGCTGTTGCTTCTTGGGGGCACGATCGCCAGACAGGCGCAGCACGCTGTGCGCGGTGTGCAGGGGCTGAAGACTGGCGGTGCCCAGCTCGGCGGCTTTTTCCACCAGCCAGTCCATGCGCTCGTTGGCAGGCATGCCCAGCGCCAGGTGCACGCGCCGGCCCGCTTCGCGCTCCACGGCTTCGTGCGATTCGATGTGCACGTCGACCTCACTGCGGCCCATGCGCTGGATGCGGGCCTGCCATTGGCCGCCCTGTCCGTTGAACAAGGTCAGCGCTTGGCCAGGCTGCATGCGCAGCACCTGCACATGCCGCGCAGCGCCGGCCGGCAGGGGCAGTTCGGCCCCGGTCTGCAGGGGCAGGTCGACGAAGAAGCGGGGCATCAGAAGGTGTAGCCCGCTTGCACGGCACTGCCTTCGATCTCTTCGAGCAGGTGCATCAGAGGGCCGAGCGGTCGGTAGCGCGAGGCGGTGCTGCGCACGTACTGGATGAAGCGCGGTGTGTCGGCCAGGTAGTGGGGCTTGCCGTCGCGCAGGGTCAGGCGCGCAAAGATGCCCAGCACCTTCAGGTGCCGCTGCAGGCCCATCCACTCGACCGCGGCATAGAACTCGCCGAAGTCGTCGCCCACCGGCAGGCCCGCCTGACGGGCCTGTTGCCAGTAGCGCACGGTGATGTCGAGCACGAACTCCTCGTCCCAGCTCAAAAACGCATCGCGCATCAGGCTGGCGATGTCATAGGTGATGGGGCCATAGACCGCATCTTGGAAATCCAGCACGCCCAGGGGCGCGCGCGGATCGGCCGGCTGCACCATGAGGTTGCGCGGCATGAAGTCGCGGTGCACATACACGCGGGCGCCACCCAGGGCTTCGAGGTTGTGTTGCCGGATCTGCGCAAAGAGCGCCTCTAGCGTCTGTTGCTGTTTGGCGCTGAGCTGCAGGCCGCGGTGGCGGGCCACGTACCAGTCGGGGAAGAGGGCGAGCTCGCGTGAGAGCAGCGCGTCGTCATAGGGCGGCAGCACGCCGGGCCGCGAGGCGAGCTGCCAGCGCACGAGCGCATCGATGGCGCCCAGGTACAGATCGTGGGCGAGCTCGCCGCGCTGAGGGGTCTGCGTGGTGTCGCCTTGCTGGATCAGCTGCATCATGGTCTGCGCACCCAGATCGTTCAGCAGCATGAAGCCCTGCGCCTGGTCCCAGGCCAGCACCTCCGGGGCGCGCAGACCGGCGCTGTGCATCAAGCCGGCCACCTGCACGAAGGGCTCGCAGTTCTCGTGGGCGGGCGGGGCGTCCATGATGATGCGGCTGTCCCCCTGCACGGTGTCGATGCGCAGGTAGCGCCTAAAGCTCGCATCGGCCGAGGCTGGGCGCAGGCTGCTGGTGTGCAGGCGCTGGTCCTGGGCCAGGCGCTGCAGCCATGCCTCGAAGGCTGCGGCGCGGGCCGGGTCGGCCCAGGTCACGGCGGTGGCTGCCGCGCTCTGGGCCGGGGACGGTGCGGAAGAGGGCGTCATGGGGGCTCGTGGATAATTGTGCGAATTTGGCAGACTCGGGTTTTATCTCATATTTCACGATGCGCTCGGCCCCACGTCCGCGTTTTCTACCTCTGGCCGGCGCAAGCATCTTCTCGGGCCTGGCCACACTGGCCATTTCCCTGGCCCACGCCCAGGCCCCGCCCGGCAGCGAGGCGGCCCCGCCTCCGGTTTACCTGCGCCCCTCGCCCATGCTGGCCGAGGAGCTCTCTCCCGAGAGCAAGAAGGGCCCGACCTTCGTTTTCGGTGACCGCGTCAGTGGCCAGCCCGAGGTGCGCACCAGTGTTCAGGGCCAGGCCGAGCTGCGCCGCGCGGCCACGGCCATTCGGGCCGACCGGATTGATCTGGAAGAGTCCACCCAGCTCGTTACCACCCAGGGCCCGGTGCGCATCCAGACCATGGGCAATCTGTTTCTCGGCACCGAGCTTCAACTGAGGCTGGATACCTTCGAGGGCTTTTTCAGCCAGGTCGACTTCCGCCTGCGCAGCGGCGCCAACGGGCGGGCCGAACGCATCGACTTCCTGGGCGAGCAGCGCATGATCGCGCACCGGGCGGTTTACACCACCTGCGAACGCGACAACGAAGCCAGCTGGAATCCCAGTTGGGACTTCCGTGCCCAGCGCATGTACTTCGACTTTGACGCCGGCGTTGGCGAGGCCTACAGGCCGGTGCTGCGCTTCAAAGGCGTACCCTTCCTGGCTTGGGGGGGCAGCGTGAGTTTTCCCCTGAGCGAACAGCGCAAGTCCGGCTTCCTGCCGCCTTCGTACGTGCTGGACACCACCAGCGGCTTCAGCTTGGTCACGCCCTACTATCTGGACATCGCACCCAACCGCGACGCCACCATCACCCCCACCTTGATGAGCAAGCGTGGTCTCGATGTGGGTGCCGAGTTCCGCTACCTGGAGCGCGAGTACCGCGGCGTCCTGCGCACCAATTTCATGCCGGGTGACAGCCTGGCTGGCCAGGACCGCTGGGCCTACAGCTTGCAGCACAACAGCCTGCTACCTGCCAGTGTGGCCGGCGGCGGCCTGAGCTATGCGCTGAACCTGAATCGGGTGAGCGATGACAACTACTGGCGCGATTTCCCGCGCCAGCAGAATAAGGCGCTGGTGCAGCGCCTCTTGCCCAGCGATGTGTCGCTGAACTGGGGCCGTGGCCCCTGGACGGTGGGCCTGCGCTCGCTCACCTGGCAGACCTTGCAGTCGCCCGATTCCATCATCGTGCCGCCCTATGACCGGCTGCCTCAGCTGACCACGCGCTACGCCATGTTGGATGTGCCCTTGGCGGGGCTGGGCGGCGTGGACTGGTCGGTGGACACCGACTTCACGCGCTTTCAGGCGCAGCGCATCGCGGCTTCTCAGATCAATGCCGACCGTTTCGTGGGCCGCGCACAAATCAGCCGGCCTATGGTGTGGGCGGCCGGCTACATCACGCCCAAGGTGCAGCTGCACGCCACGCAGTACAACTTTGCTCAGGAATGGAACGGCCTGAACACGGCCGCCCGCACCGTGCCGACCTTCAGCCTCGATGGCGGTCTGCAGTTCGAGCGCGAGGCCCGCTTCTTTGGCCGCGACTTCCTTCAGACCCTGGAGCCGCGGGCCTTTTATGTGTACACGCCTTACCGCAACCAGAGTGCCCTGCCCAATTACGACAGCGCGGAAAACAGCTTCAACTTCGCCAGCCTGTTCCTGGAAAACAGCTACATCGGCAACGATCGCATTGCCGACGCCAACCTCGTCACGCTGGGCGTGACGTCCCGCCTGCTGGTGCCCAGCACCGGCGCAGAGGCCTTGCGCCTGGGGGTGGCCCAGCGCATCCGCTTTGCCGACCAGCGCGTCACCCTGGACGGCAGCGTCCCCCCGGTCAACTCCGACCGCCTGAGCGACCTGCTGGTGGGCGCCAGTGTGAACTGGACGCCGCAGTGGTCCATGAGCTTGACCACCCAGATCAATCCCCAGCAAGGTGACTCCAAGCGCAGCGCCATCGGCGCCCGTTACAACCCGACCCCTTATCGGGTGGTCACGGCGTCTTACAAGCGCCAGCAGGCGATCACCAGCACGGACAATGGTAGCCAACAGATTGATGTGGGCTGGCAGTGGCCGATCAACGACCTCTGGGGTGACCGCGGTCAGGCCCGGGCCGGCGAGGGCCTGGGCGGGCGGCGCTGGTACAGCGTGGGGCGCTTGAACTACAGCGCCATCGACGGCAAGCTGGTCGACAGCGTGGTGGGCCTGGAGTACGACGGCTGCTGCTGGATCGCGCGTGCCGTGCTGCAGCGCTCCACACGGGGCTTGACCACCACCAACACGCAGATCATGTTCCAGCTCGAGTTCGTGGGTTTTTCGCGCATCGGCAACAATCCCCTGAGCACCCTGCGCTCCAACGTGCCGCGCTACCAGGTGCTGCGTGATCAGGTCAGCATGCCCAGCCGCTTCACCAACTATGAATAAGCACCCCTCTTCGATCCATTCCCTGCGCCGCCTGCCTCGGCTGGTGGCACTGTTGGGGGTCTTGTGTCTGGCTGGTGCCAGCCAGGCCCAGACAAGCACGCCCGCCAGAGGCACGATCCAGGCGGCCGACTACATCGTGGCCGTGGTCAATTCCGAGCCCATCACCAACCAAGAAGTCCTGCTGCGCATGCAGCGCTTGGCGCCACAACTGGCCCAGCAGGGTCGCCCCGTCCCTCCCCGGGCCGAGTTTGTGCGCCTGGTGCTCGAGCGCATGATCACCGACCGCGTGCAGCTGCAGACGGCCAAGGCCATTGGCATCCGGGTGGAGGACGATGCGGTGGAGCAGGCCGCCGCCGACGTGGCTCGCCAAAACCAAATCAGCGTGGCCGAGCTTCGCCAGCGCCTGGCCGCCGACGGCATCAGCTTCGATCGTTTTCGGCAGGACCTGCGCGAGGAGCTGCTGCTCATGCGCCTGCGTGAACGGGAGGTCGATGGCCGGGTGCGGGTGAGTGAGCAGGACATCGACCGTTTCATGGCCGAGAAAAAGGCCGAGATGGCCAATGGCCCGGCTGAGATCAACGTGGCCCAAATTTTGGTGGCCGTGCCCGAGAGCGCCAACCCTGAGGAGGTGGCGATCCTCGAAACCAAGGCCCGCCAGATCCGCCAGCGCGTGGACGCTGGTGCCGACTTCGCCTCGCTGGCCCGCGAGCTCTCCGATGCGGGTGACAAGGCCAACGGCGGACTGCTGGGCCTTCGCAGCGCCGAGCGCTATCCACCGCTGTTTGTCGATGCCCTGAAGGGCCTGCCGGTGGGCGGCTTGGCCGGGCCCGTGCGCAGCGGCGCAGGCTTTCACGTGCTCAAGCTGGCTGAACGAAAGTTGGCCGACGATCCCCAGGCCACGGTGACCCAGACCCGTGCACGGCACATATTGCTCAAACCCAGCCCTCGCTTGAGCGAGGCGGCCGCGCGCCAGCGCCTGACCGACTTCAAGCGCCGCATCGAGGCCGCACAGGTTGAGTTCACCCAGTTGGCGCGCGAGTTCAGCGAGGACGCCTCGGCCCGGGAAGGCGGCGATCTGGGATGGGCGTCCCCTGGCATGTTCGTGCCCGAGTTCGAGCAGGTGATGGACAATCTACAGCCCGGCCAGATCTCGGCACCGCTGCAGTCGCGTTTTGGCCTGCACCTCATTCAGGTGCTCGAGCGCCGCGAGAACCAGCTCTCCGACCGCGAGCGGCGCGACCTGGCCCGCCGCGAGCTGCGGGAGCAAAAGGCCGAGGAGTCCATGCGCACCTTCCTGCAGGACCTGCGCGGCCAGGCCTACATTGAATACCGCGAGCCGCCCCAGTGATTCGGCGCCTTTCTTGAAGCACATCGCCCGCAAGCGCTTCGGTCAGCACTTCCTCACCGATGGCGGCATCATCGATGCGATCGTCCGCGCCATCGATCCCCGCCCCGGCCAGCCCATGGTGGAGATCGGCCCGGGCCTGGCCGCGCTCACCCAGCCCCTGGTCGAACGCTTGGGGCGCCTGACCGTCATTGAGCTCGACCGCGACCTCGCGGCGCAGCTGCGCTCGCATGGGCAGCTGGACGTCGTCGAGTCCGACGTGCTCAAGGTGGATGTCCGGGCGCTGGCCCGTCGCCTGCAGGCCGACAAGCTGCGCATCGTCGGCAACCTGCCCTACAACATTTCCTCGCCCATTCTTTTTCACCTCCTGGAGGTGGCCGATGTGGTGCAGGACCAGCACTTCATGCTGCAAAAGGAAGTCATCGACCGCATGGTGGCGGCCCCGTCCACGGGTCACTACGGCCGCCTCAGCGTCATGCTGCAGTGGCGCTACGCCATGGAAGACGTGCTCTTTGTGCCCCCGGCCAGCTTTGATCCACCCCCGCGTGTGGACAGCGCGGTGGTGCGCATGGTGCCGCTCCCCCAGCCGCCGCAGCTCAAGCCCGAGCTGCTCAGCGAGCTGGTGCAGGTCGCTTTCAGCCAGCGCCGCAAGCTCTTGCGCCACACCTTGGGCCGGTGGCTGGAGCAGCGGGGCTTTGCGGCGCATTTCGACGTGCAGCGGCGCGCGGAGGAGGTGCCGGTGGCCGAATACGTTAGCCTGGTGCAGGCGCTCGATCCTGCGGCCCCCTGAAACGCGAAAAGCCCGTCATTCGACGGGCTTTTCACTGGGCAAGCCCCGTGTGCGGGGCGGACGCGGTTGATCAGGCTGCAGTCAGCCAGTAACCTGCGTTGAAGGGGCTGCTCATGCGCAGCGCCAGGGGCGAGACGTCGACCAGTTTGTCGGTCGGCATCGGTTCACTACCTTCTTCAGTTGCTTGCGGGGCCTCATTCGCCCGTTCCCCTTGGCCAATCTCCGGGGAACGGGCTACAGAAAAGAATAGAAACATCTGAACGGTATCTTTCGGTCCGCCCAGTAGTCGGCGGCATCGCGGAAGATGTCGAGCAGCTGCTCACGGGCCTCCTTGTCGAACTTGGCGTTCGCAGGAATCTGCTCGAGCACCACGATGAAGCCCGGCTGCTGGCCCGACTTGTGCACCAGGTCGGTCATGCAGTCGTAGAGCGCATCAAAGTTCTTGCCGAAATGCGCGGGGAAGGTGTACTGCGCGGCGATCATGTCCAGCACGTCCTGCTTGCTCTGTGCATTCGCCAGGTTTGCATACAGGAAGTGATGGCCCAGCCCGGTGGCTGCATCCTGCAGGTCCGACACACGAAATGCGCGGATGGACTGCACGATGTTGGTCCTCACAGTACGAAGTGGCATGTCCATCTTCGTGTCTTTTTCCATGGAAAAGCTCAAGCCCAAGTTACAAAAATCACAATGGCCCGGACGCTCAGCTCATTGAACGATCCGGCGAAAACTCGCGTAATGGTCCTCGGTGTAGTAGCAGGCATCGGGTCGGGTGGGCACTTGCCCGCCGCACACAATTCGCCTGGCTCCTCGATGACTGACCTCTGGCGTCCTGACGGTGTATTCACGGTAAAAACCGCGTGGCTGGGAAGGCAGAAGCCGTTCCCGATTGCCAAACACCGTGCCGTCCTTGTCATGCCGGAAGGGGCCGCCTTGGTAAATCAAGGTCAACACTTGCTGACCCTGCACCGGAAGCTGCGCCACGGCAATCGTGGTGTCGGCGATTTTGCTGTCTGCGGTGACCGGGCCCTTGGCTGAAACTGGCGCGCTCAACACGCTGACCAGCCCCATAAGGAGCACTGTCAGGGCGTGGCGCCAGCCACGTCCATCATTCCGCCACATGAAAACCCTTTCTCGAACCCCAGGAACCTGCCTCGAAGGAACAAGCTCTACACGGGTTAACCCTTAAATTTCAAGCGAGTAAGTGTGACTCATGCGCATGAAAAATGCAAGGGCTTGCCCTGATAAGGTCATCAGACCTTGCCGGGCAAGACGCACCAAAGTTGGTGCTTGCTCTCGATCTTGGCTCGGCTGAGTATCAGCGAGCCGCGTTGGCGTCAGCCACGGTCAGCGCTGTCAAGTTGACGATGCGCCGCACGGTGGTGCTGGCCGTCAGGATGTGAACCGGCTTGGCAGCGCCCAGCAGCACCGGCCCGATGGCAATGTTGCCGCCGGCGGCCGTCTTGAGCAGGTTGTAAGAGATGTTGGCGGCGTCGATATTGGGCAGCACCAGCAGGTTGGCCTCGCCGGCCAGCGTGCTGTTCGGCATGACGCCTTGCCGGGCCAGGGTGTCCAGGGCAATATCGCCGTGCATTTCGCCGTCCACTTCCAGCCAGGGCGACTTCTCGCGCAAGAGCTCGAGCGTGCGACGCATCTTCAGGGCGCTGGGCTGGTTGGACGAGCCGAAGTTGGAATGCGACAGCAGGGCCGCCTTGGGCTTGATGCCAAAGCGCATCATTTCCTCGGCCGCCATGGTGGTGATCTCGGTCAGCTGCTCGGCCGTGGGGTCGTAATTGACATGCGTGTCCACCAGGAAGACCTGGCGGCCCGGCAGCATCAGGCCGTTCATGCAGGCGTAGGTGCCCACGCCCGGACGCTTGCCGATGACCTGGTCGATGTAGTCCAGGTGAATTGGCGTGGTGCCCCAGGTGCCCACGATCAGGCCGTCCACATCGCCCTTGTGCAGCAGCATGCTGCCAATGAGCGTCAGGCGCCGGCGCATCTCGATCTTGGCCATTTGCTCGGTGACGCCCCGGCGCTCCATCATCCGGTGATAGGTTTGCCAGAAGTCGCGGTAGCGGTGGTCGTCTTCGACGTTGACCACCTCGTAGTCCAGGTCTTCCTTCAGGCGAAGGCCAAACTGTTCAATGCGCTTTTGAATGATGGCTGGCCGGCCAATCAGCGTGGGCCGCGCCAGGCCCTCGTCCACCACGATCTGGCAGGCACGCAGCACGCGCTCATCTTCGCCTTCGGCGTAGGCCACGCGCTTGCGGGTGGCGCTCTTGGCGGCCGCGAAGATGGGCTTCATGGTCGTGCCCGAGGAATACACATAGCTCTGCAGGCGCTCGACGTAGGCGTCCATGTCCGTGATCGGGCGCTGGGCCACGCCACTCTCGGCCGCAGCCTTGGCCACGGCCGGGGCGATCTTGATCATCAGCCGGGGATCGAAGGGCTTGGGAATCAGGTAGTCGGGCCCGAAGGACAGCTTCTGACCCACGTAGGCCGCAGCCACCACTTCGCTCTGTTCGGCCTGGGCCAGCTCGGCGATGGCGTGAACGGCCGCGATTTCCATCTCCAGCGTGATGGTGGAGGCACCCGCATCGAGCGCGCCGCGGAAGATGTAGGGGAAGCACAGGACGTTGTTGACCTGGTTGGGGTAGTCCGTGCGGCCGGTGGCCATGATGGCGTCGTCGCGCACGGCCTTGACGTCTTCTGGCGTGATCTCCGGGTTGGGGTTGGCCAGGGCGAAGATCACGGGCCGCGCCGACATCTTGCGCACCATGTCCTGCTTGAGCACGCCGCCGGCCGACAGGCCCAGGAACACGTCGGCCCCCTCGATCACCTCGCTCAGGGTGCGGGCCGAGGTCTTCTGGGCGAACTGAATCTTGTCTTCGTCCATCAGCTCGGTGCGGCCTTCGTACACCACGCCAGCGAGGTCGGTGACGAACACGTTCTCGCTCTTGATGCCCAGGTGCAGCAGCAGGTTCAGACAGGCCAGCGCCGCGGCGCCCGCGCCCGAGGTGACCAGCTTGACCTCACCGGGCTTCTTGCCGGCCACCTTCAAGGCATTGATGATGGCCGCGCCCACGGTGATGGCGGTACCGTGCTGGTCGTCGTGGAAGACCGGGATCTTCATGCGCTTGCGCAGCTCGCGCTCGACGTAGAAGCAGTCCGGGGCCTTGATGTCCTCGAGGTTGATCGCGCCAAAGGTCGGCTCGAGCGCAGCGATCACCTCGACCAGCTTGGCCGGATCGGATTCATCGATCTCGATGTCGAACACATCGACGCCGGCGAATTTTTTAAACAGGACGGCCTTGCCCTCCATCACCGGCTTGGAGGCCAGCGGGCCGATATTGCCCAGGCCCAGCACGGCGGTGCCGTTGGTGATCACGGCCACCAGATTGCCTCGGGCGGTGTACTTGTAGGCGTTGTTCGGGTCCTTGACGATTTCTTCGCAGGGCGCTGCCACGCCTGGCGTGTAGGCCAGCGCCAGGTCACGCTGGTTGGTCAACTGCTTGGTGGCAGCGATTGCCACTTTCCCCGGGATCGGCAGCGCGTGGTATTCCAGCGCCGCGCGGCGCAGGCTGTCACGTTTGTCCTGCTGTGTATCGACGGGGAGGGTGGACATGGAGGCTCCTGAAGAAAGCGGCCGGTGCTTCCGGCCGTCTGATGTGAATCAAAGACCGCGGATTGTAGGCCGCGCTCATCGGCGCAGCAGGGCCAAAGCGCGGCCGTGTGAGGGGTCTTTGTGCGTTGACTTATTCGCAAAATTCGCCAGCAGCCGGAGCATGAAAAAGCCGCGCATCGCACGGCTTGATGCAAGCCTCAGCGCGCCACGCCCAGCAGGCTGTCCAGCAACTGGGGCTGGGCCTGCAGCGCCTGGGCGCTGCTCTGGTGGACCACCGTGCCGCGGTCCAACACCACCGCCTGGTCCGAGATCGCCAGGATGGCCTGCGGATGCTGCTCGACGATGATGGCTGACAGGCCCTCGTCGCGCGTGATGCGGCGAAGCGCCCGCAGCAGCTCTTCCACAATGATGGGCGCCAAGCCTTCGAGCGGCTCGTCCAGCAGCAGGAGCTTGGGGTTGAGCACCAGCGCGCGGCCGACCGCCAGCATCTGCTGCTCACCACCTGAGAGCTGCGTGCCCAGGTTGCTCTTGCGCTCGGCCAGGCGCGGGAACAATTCATACACGTCGCTTGGCGTCCATGGACCTGGCCGCGCCACCGCCGTGAGGTTTTCATGCACGGTGAGTGACTTGAAAATATTGCGCTCCTGCGGCACCCAGCCGATGCCAGCTGCCGCACGCTCGAACGAGGGCAGCTTGTGCAGCGCCATGCGCTCGCTGCCTGAGCCCAGCGTGATGCTGCCCCCGTGCTGGCGGGTGGCGCCGGCCAGGGTGTTGATCAGCGTGGTCTTGCCGGTGCCGTTGCGGCCCAGCAGGGCCAGGGTCTCGCCCTGGTTCAGTGAGAGCGAGACCTTGTTCAGCACCACGGCCTCGCCGTAGCCGGCCATCAGTTCTTCCACCTTCAGCAGTTCAGCCATGGTGAGCCCCCTCGCTGTGATCCTGGCCGTGGCCCAGGTACACGGCCTTGACCCGGGGGTCATTGGCAATCTGGTCGGGCTCGCCCTCGGTGAGCAGACCGCCGTTGACCAGCACGGTGATGTAGGTGGCAAAGTTGAAAACCAGGTCCATGTCGTGTTCGATCAGCAGCACCGACACGTCGGCCGGCAGGGCCGCCACGGTCTGCAAAAGCTCTTCGCGTTCACCGGCCGGCACACCCGCCACGGGTTCGTCCAGCAGCAGCACCCGGGGCTCACAGGCCAGTGCAATGGCGATTTCCAGCAGGCGGCGCTTGCCGTAGGCCAGCACGCGCGTGGGTTGGTTCATCACCTCGCTCAGGTGAAACTGTTCGAGCAGCTCCTCGCAGCGTTGCACCACGGCGGTGTTCTTGCCCAGCGGCTGCCACCAGCGTGCACCCAGGCCCCGCTGTCGCGAGACCGTGAGCGCCAGCGTCTCCAGCGGCGTGAGCGGATCGAACAGCTGGTTGATCTGGAAGGTGCGCACCATGCCGCGCTGCACCCGCTGGTGCGGCGCCAGATCGGTGATGTCTTGCCCCTCCAGCACGATACGGCCTTCCGTGGGCGGCAGCACCCCGGTGAGAAGGTTGATCAGCGTGGTCTTGCCTGCGCCGTTGGGCCCGATCAGCGCATGGCGGGCGCCTTTCTTGAGCTCCATCGTGACGTGGTCCGTGGCGGTGATGCCGCCAAAGCGCTTGACCAGGTTCTGCGCATGCAGCACCGTGGTCTGGGCGGCGCGGTCGGTGTTCATGGACGGTGTGTTCATGCCTGGGCTCCCTTGCCCTTGAACCAGCTGCGCGGGTTGTTCAGGCGCTCACGGCCCACCATCACCAGCACGACGAGGAACAGGCCCAGCCAGAAAGTCCAGTACTGGGGCGTGATGTTGGACAGCACGTCCTGCATCACCTTAAAAACGATGGCCCCGAAGATGCCGCCATACAGCCAGCCGGTGCCGCCGATGACCAACATCAGCAGCACGTCGGCCGAGCGGTGAATTTCGAAGAGGTCCAGCGACGCAAAGCCCGTGGTCTGGGTCAGCAGCACGCCGGCCGCGCCCCCGACGGCGGCGGCCAGGGTGTAGATGGAGGTCAGCCGGTTGGCCACCGGAATGCCGATGGCCATGGCGCGCAGGCGGTTGTCGCGAATGGCCATGAGCGTGGCACCGTAGGGCGAATGGATCACGCGGCGCAGCAGCAGGAAACACAGCAGCAGCACAGTCAGCGAATAGAAGGCCGAGGTCTGGCCGTAGAGGTCGAACTCGAAGCGACCGAGCAGCGGGCCCATCATCACGCCCTGCAGGCCGTCGGCCCCGCCGGTGAGCCAGTCGAGCTTGTTGGCCAGCTCAAAGAGGATGAGGGCAAAGCCCAGGGTCACCATCAGGCGCGTGAGGTCGTTGCCCCGCATGATGGTCAGCGACATCACGGCGCCGGCCACCGTGGACACGGCCACGCCCAGGGCCAGGCCCACCAGGGGGTCGGGGTTGATGTGCTTGGCCAGCAGACCCGCGGCATAGCCGCCCAGCCCGAAGAAGGCCGCGTGGCCCAGCGAGACGATGCCCGTGTAGCCCAGGATCAGGTCCAGCGAGATGGCAAAGAGCGCCACGATGGCGATCTCATTGATGATCAGCGCTTGCCGCGGCAGCAGGGCGGGCGAGGCCAGCAGGGCGATCCACAGCAGGATCTCCCACCATTTGAAGCGGCTCTTGGCGAGCAGCGAGCTTTGTGCATTCATGGGTTTACTTGCCTCCCTGGCGCACGAACAGGCCCTGCGGGCGCCAGATCAGGATCACGATCATCAGCGCATACACGATGAAGGCGCCGAGCTTGGGGATGTAGTACTTGCCGGCCACGTCGGCAATGCCCAGCAGCAGGGCCGCCAGCAGCGGGCCACTGATGGACGAGGTGCCGCCCACGGCCACCACGATCAGGAAATACACCATGAACTTCAGCGGAAAGTTTGGATCCAGCCCCAGCACCTCCGCGCCCAGCGCGCCGCCCAGGCCCGCCAGGCCCGAGCCCACGGCAAAGGTGGCCAGGAACACCACGTTCACGTTGATACCCAGGCCGGCGGCGACCCGCTGGTCGTCGACCGCGGCGCGCAAGCGGCTGCCAAAGCGGGTCTTCGACAGGATGTACTGCAGGCCCAGGGTCAGGGCCAGGCACACCGCAATGATGAACAGCCGGTAGTGGCCCATGCCCAGGATCCAGTCGCCCGAGCCCAGCTCGGTGCGGCCCTTGAGCCAGGCCGGCAGCTGGATGATCTGCTGGGTGGAGCCGACGAAGTAGTCGACCGAGGCGATCGCCATGAAGACGATGCCGATGGAAAACAGCACCTGGTCCAGGTGCGGCCGATGGTAGAGCGGGCGGTAGAGGGTGCGCTCGAGCACTGCACCCAGCAGGGCCGAGCCCAGGAAGGCCAAGGGCAGGCACACCAGGAAGGGGACATCCAGGCGTTGCATGAGCAGCACCGTGATGTAGCCGCCAGCCATGGCAAACGCACCGTGGGCCAGGTTGATGAAGTTCATCAGGCCCATGGTCACCGACAGGCCCACGGCGAGGATGAAGAGCAGCATGCCGTAGGCGATGCCGTCAAAGAGAATGGTCAACATGTGGTTCTACCGTCGCTAAGGCAACACCGGCAAGCTCGCCTGGACGCCAGGCGCACTTGCCGGTGCGGAGGAGTGCGGGCCGGTGCGAGCGGCCCGCCTATCGGGATCAGCGTGCCTTGCCGGGATCCTTCACGTCCTTGATCACGTCAAATTCAACATTCCAGAGCTGGCCCTCTTTCCTCTCGACGCGGCGCAGGTAGATGTTCTGCACGATGTCGCGGGTCTGAGCGTCGATGAAGATCTTGCCGCGCGGGCTCTCGAAGATCTGCCCCTTCATGGCTGCCAGCAGGCCGTCGCCGCCGCCCTGGCCCTTGGAGGCCTTGAGGGCGTCGTAAATCACGCGCATGCCGTCATAGCCACCGACGGCCATGAAGTTCGGGCGCATGCCCTTGTTGGCCTTGCCGAAATCGGCCACAAACTTCTTGTTCATGGCCGAAGGGTGGTAGGTCGAGTAGTGGTGCGAGGTCACGACGCCGATGGCGCCGTCGCCCATGTCGTTGAGCTGGTCGTCATCGGTCACGTCGCCCGTGCCGATGAGCTTGATGCCGGCCTTGTCCATGCCGCGCTCGAGGAACTGCTTCATCACGGCTGCACCTGCGCCAGAGGGCACGAACACGAACAGTGCGTCCGGCTTGATGTCCCGGACCTTCTGCAGGAAGGGAGCGAAGTCGGGGTTGCGCATCGGCACACGCAGCGATTCGGGCACCTGGCCGCCGTTGAGCAGCAGGCGCTCCCTGAAGAAGCGCTCGGCGTCGATGCCCGGGCCGTAGTCGGAGACCAGGGTCACCACGCGCTTGAGACCGTTCTTGGGTGCCCAGTCGCCCAGCGCCACGGAGGCCTGCGGCAGCGTGAAGCTGGTGCGCACGATATACGGCGAGGCTTCGGTGATGCTGGAGGTGGCCGCAGCCATCACCACCATGGGGGTCTTCGATTGCGTGGCGATCGGGGCCACGGCCATGGCCGAGGGCGTGATGCCAAAGCCGGCCAGCACGTTGACCTTGTCGTTGACCACCAGCTCCTGGGCCAGGCGGCGGGTCACGTCGGGCAGGGAGGTGTCGTCCTTGACGATGAGCTGGACCTTTTTGCCGGCGACGGTATCGCCGTTCTGGGCCATCCACAGGCGCGCGGCGGCCTCAATCTGGCGGCCGGTGGTGGCCTGCTGGCCGGTCATGGGCAGGATCAGGCCGATCTTGAACACGTTGTCCTGGGCCAGCGCGGCCTGGGCACCGAGGGCGACCGTGGCGGCCAGGGCAAGGGTAGTGAAGCTGCGGCGTTTCATGTCTGTTTCCAATCTATATGTAAGTTTGAGGAAAACGAGGATCGAGGGCCTAGTGTCGGGGATTTTGGGCGATCAAGGCGAGGCCGGGTCTGTGCAAGCTCATCGGCCCGGGGGTGCGTCATCGCGCAAAAGACAGCGGATTCATGCGCGCGGCCTGGGCTCGCGTTTGCGGATCAGCCGGATCCCCGGCATGGCTTCGAGCTGATGGCCTGCCACCGCCGCCCGCAGGTTGCGCTGGGCCAGGCGCGAATGCTCACGCATGATGGCTTCTGCCCGCGAGCCTTCCCGCCGGACGATGGCTTCGAGCACCTGGCGATGCTGGTCCTGGGCCACCACCAGCATGTCGCGGGCGCTTCCCGAGTTGGCCTGCACGACCACGAAGCCCGAGGGCGATGCAAAGGGCAGCCGGGCCACCCGCTCGAGTTCCTTGGCGATCACGGCACTGCCCGCCATTTCGCTGAGCAGGGCGTGGAACTGCTCGTTCAGGCGCACATAGGCTGAGAAGGCCTCGTCATCCAGGGCCGGCTGGGCCAGTACCGCGTCGATTTGGTCCAGGCAGGCCTGGGCCTCGCTGACCAGCACGCTGGCTGCGCCGTGCTCGGAGGCCAGGCGGGCCGACAGCCCTTCCAGGGTGCCGCGCAGTTCAATGGCCTCGGAAATGTCGCGCTCCGTGAAGGTGCGCACCGTGTAGCCGCCCGT
The DNA here is from genome assembly GCA_027486255.1 of Comamonadaceae bacterium. Classification (GTDB taxonomy): domain Bacteria; phylum Pseudomonadota; class Gammaproteobacteria; order Burkholderiales; family Burkholderiaceae_C; genus Polaromonas. The sequence continues at coordinate 73,120 of JAIXPL010000009.1, read as the reverse complement.
GGGCAGGAGCTCGAGCAGGCCCTCCTGCTCCAGCCGCATCAGCGCCGCGCGGATGGGCGTGCGCGAGACGCCGAGCTTGTCGGCAATCGCCACTTCGGCGATCCGGCTGCCCCCGGCCAGTTCACCGGCCAGCACCATCTCGCGCAGGCGCAGCAAGGCCTTGACCGCCTGGGAGCCCGAAGGCTCGAGCTCGGCGCTGCGCGTGGCGGGTTCCATATGCTTTGGCATGTATCCAATGTACCAACAATTAACCTCTATTTGAGGACGCTAACCCCCAAAAAAACCGAAAACAAAGGGTTTACCCTGTGTCAATGTATACAGCGCGTATCCTTAGACCCATAATTGGGGATCTTCATACCCTGTTGTGAGCCCCGCTATGTATCCCAAGAACGCCTGGTACGTTGCCTGTACCCCCGACGAAATCGATGACAAGCCCCTGGGCCGCATGGTGTGCGGTGAACAGATGGTGTTCTACCGTCCCCAGGATGGGCAGGTGGCTGCCCTCGAAGACTTCTGCCCCCACCGAGGCGCCGCCCTGTCCCTGGGCCGGGTCTGCGAAGGCAAATTGGTGTGCGGTTACCACGGCCTGGTTATGGGTTGCGACGGCAAGACCGCGGCCATGCCCGGCCAGCGCGTGGGGGGCTTTCCCGCCATCCGCGCCTACCCGGTCATTGAGCGCTACGGCTTCATCTGGGTCTGGCCCGGCGATGCGGCCCAGGCCGACCCCGCCAAGCTGCACCATCTTCCATGGGCCGAGAATCCGGACTGGGCTTATGGCGGAGGTCTCTATCACATCAAGTGCGACTACCGCCTCATGGTCGACAACCTCATGGACCTGACGCACGAGACCTATGTGCACACCACCAGCATTGGCCAGAAGGAAATTGACGAAACCCCGGTCACCACCAAGACGGTGGGCGACGAAGTCATCACCAGCCGCTTCATGGATGGCGTGAACGCGCCGCCATTCTGGCGCGCCAATATGCGCAGCAACGGCCTGCCCGACGACCAGCCGGTGGACCGCTGGCAGATCTGCCACTTCAGTCCGCCCAGCCACGTCATGATCGAAGTGGGCGTCGCCCTGGCCGGGCACGGCGGCTACCAGGCCCCGGACGACAAGAAAGTCTCCAGCATCGTGGTGGACTTCATCACCCCCGAGACCGAAACCACCATGTGGTACTTCTGGGGCATGGCGCGCAATTTCAACGTGCGCGACAAGAACCTCACGGCGCAGATCAAGGAGGGCCAGGGCAAGGTGTTCGCCGAGGACACCGCCGTGCTCGAGGCCCAGCAGCGCAACCTCACGCTCTATAAGAACCGCAAGCTCCTGATGCTCAACATCGATGCCGGTGGGGTACAGTCCCGTCGCATCATCGACCGGTTGATCGCTGCTGAACAAGCCCCACAGGCCACGCCCGTGGCGGTCTGAGAAAGAAATTCCCATGAGCTCACTGCAAGTGAAGGTGCTGCGTCGGCGCGAAGAGGCCGAGGGCATTGCCAGCTATGAACTGGCGCGAGCCGATGGCCAGCCCCTGCCTCCGTTCTCGGCCGGCTCGCACATCGACGTGCACCTGCCCGGCGGCCTGGTGCGCCAGTACTCCCTCTGCAATGACCCGCATGAGGCGGCGCACTACCGCATCGGCGTGCTGCGCGATGCCGCCTCCCGCGGCGGCTCCATCGCCATGCACGAGCAGGTGCATGAGGGTGACGTGATCAGCATCAGCGAGCCGCGCAATCACTTCCCCCTCCACGCCGCGCCGCACTCCCTCTTGCTGGCCGGCGGCATTGGCATCACGCCGCTGATGTGCATGGCCCAGCGCCTGGCCGCCATTGGTGCGAGCTTCGAGCTGCATGCCAGCAACCGGTCCAGGGCGCGCAGCGCCTTCCTGGACGAACTCAAGTCCTTCGGCGAGCGCTTTCACCTGCATCTCGACGATGGTGAGGCGTCGCAAAAGCTGGATTTGCCCGCCGTGCTCAAGGCCGCCCCGGCCGGCAGCCGCATTTATGTGTGCGGCCCCACCGGTTTCATCGACTTCGTGGTGGCCACTGCCAAGGCCCAGGGCTGGCCGGCCGACCAGCTGCACCTGGAGTACTTCGGCGCGGCCCCGCAGGACACCACCGGCGACCGTGAATTCGAAGTGCGCATCGCCAGCACCGGCCAGAGCTACCGCATTCCCGCCGACACGACCGTGACGGCGGCCCTGCAGGCCCAGGGCGTGGACATCATGGTGTCCTGCGAGCAGGGCGTGTGCGGCACCTGCATCACGCGCGTGCTCGAAGGCGAGTGCGACCACCGCGACATGTACTTTACCGACGAGGAAAAGGCCAAGGGCGACCAGTTCACCCCCTGCTGCTCGCGCGCCAAGTCCTCGGTGCTGGTCCTGGACCTGTGAACCCCCTGCGCATGCGCTAGCATTCGCACTTCAATTTTTTGTGGAGACAAATGATGGTGAAACTTCCTGCCCGCTACGACCACGTCGGCAGCTTCCTGCGCCCCGCCTACCTGCTCGAAGCCCGTGAGCAAAAGGCCAAGGGCCAGATCACGCCCGAGCAGCTGCGTCTGGTGGAAGACAAGGCGATCGCCGAAATCGTCAAGTTCCAGCAGGACGTGGGTCTCAAAGCCATCACCGACGGCGAGTTCCGCCGCACCTATTTCCACATCGACTTCCTGGAGCAGCTCGGCGGCGTGGTCACCGACATTCCGCTGTCGGTGCTGCAGCCCGATGGCACCACCCACCTGGCCCCGCCGGTGATCCGCGTCACCGACAAGGTCACGCATGCCAAGAACATCCAGCTGGCCGATTTCCAGTACCTCAAGAGCCAGGTGGCCGCGGGCTGCACCCCCAAGGTGACCATTCCCTCGCCCACCATGCTGCACTTCCGCGGCGGCCGCGCCGGCATCAGCCGCCAGGCCTATCCCGAGCTGGAGCCGGCCTTCTACGACGACGTGGCCAAGGCCTACGGCGACGAGCTGCGCAGCCTGGCCGCTGCCGGTTGCACCTATGTGCAGATGGACGACACCAATCTGGCCTACCTGTGCGACGAGAAGATGCGCGAGGCGGCCCGCCAGCGCGGTGATGACCCCAACGAGCTGCCGCACCGCTACGCCCAGTTCATCAACAAGGTGGTGGCCCAGAAGCCCGCCGGCATGACCCTGGCCATGCACCTGTGCCGTGGCAACTTCAAGAGCACGCACGCCGCTGCCGGCAACTACGAGCCTGTGGCCGAGGCCCTGCTCAAGGAAATGGACATCGACGCCTATTTCCTCGAGTACGACGACGACCGCAGCGGCGACTTCCGTCCCCTGCGTTTCCTGCCCAAGGGCAAGATCGTGGTGCTGGGTCTGGTCACCACCAAATTCGGCGACATGGAAAGCAAAGACGCGCTCAAGCGCCGCATCGAAGAAGCGGCCAAGTACGCACCGCTGGACCAGTTGGCCCTGTCCCCCCAGTGCGGTTTTTCCAGCACCGTGCACGGCAACAACATTGCTGTGCAGGCCCAGCGCGACAAGCTGCGCCTGGTCATCGAGACGGTGCAAGACGTCTGGGGCGAGGCCTGATCGCCTCTACGCCCCCCATGTAGGAGCCCAGCCCTCTGGGCGATCAGCGCAAGTCCTCGCCGCAGGACCTGCGCACCGATCGCCCACCCACCCGAGCCCACCAAAAAAAAGCCGTGCTGTTACCAGCACGGCTTTTTTTCATGCAGCCCGGGCCTGCGCCCAGCAGCCTTTAAGCGGCCAGTCGCTTTTCGAGGGCGTCTTTGGTGGCCTTGAGTTCCTGGGGCAGGTGGTAGGCCAGCTGCTGGAACAGCTCGGCGTGAAGCTCCATCTCCTTGGCCCAGGCGGCCTGGTCGATGCTGGTGACCTTGGCGAACTCGTCGGCAGAAAAATTCAGGCCGGTCCAGTTCAGGTCCTCGTAGCTGGGGCTGATGCCCATGACGTTGTCCTTGCCCTGGCCGCTGCCTTCAATGCGGTCGATCATCCACTTGAGCACGCGCATGTTCTCGCCATAGCCGGGCCAGACGAACTTGCCGTCGTCGCCCTTGCGGAACCAGTTGGTGGTGTAGATGCGCGGCAGTGTGGCACCCGCGGCGGCCAGTTTCTTGCCCAGGTCCAGCCAGTGCTGGAAGTAGTCGCTCATGTTGTAGCCGGTGAAGGGCAGCATGGCGAAGGGGTCACGGCGCACGATGCCGGCCTGGCCGGTGGCGGCGGCGGTGGTCTCCGAGCCCATGGTGGCGGCCATGTAGATGCCTTCGACCCAGTTGCGGGCTTCGCTCACCAGCGGCACCGTGGTCGAGCGGCGGCCGCCGAAGATGAAGGCATCGATGGGTACGCCGGCCGGATCGTCCCAGGCGCTGTCCAGGGCCGGGTTGTTGACGGCGGCCACCGTGAAGCGGGCGTTGGGGTGGGCGGCCTTGGCGCCGGTCTCCTTGGCGATCTGCGGCGTCCAGTCCTTGCCCTGCCAGTCGATCAGGTGCGCGGGGAAGCTGCCCGAATCCTTTTCCATGCCTTCCCACCACACGTCACCGTCGTCGGTCAGCGCGACGTTCGTGAAGATCACGTTCTTGTCGAGGCTGGCCATGCAGTTGGGGTTGGTGTGGTAGTTCGTGCCCGGGGCCACGCCGAAGTAGCCGGCCTCGGGGTTGATGGCGCGCAGGCGGCCATCGGCCGTCGGCTTGATCCAGGCGATGTCGTCACCGATGGTGGTGACCTTCCAGCCCTCGAAGCCCTGGGGCGGCACCAGCATGGAGAAGTTGGTCTTGCCGCAGGCCGACGGGAAGGCGGCGGCCACATGGTATTTCTTGCCCTGGGGATTGGTCACGCCCAGGATGAGCATGTGCTCGGCCAGCCAGCCCTGGTCGCGGCCCATGATGGAGGCGATGCGCAGCGCAAAGCACTTCTTGCCCAGCAGCGCGTTGCCGCCGTAGCCTGAGCCGAAAGACCAGATCTCGCGGGTCTCGGGGTAGTGCACGATGTACTTGGTCTTGTTGCAGGGCCAGCTCACGTCCTTCTGGCCGGGCTGCAGCGGCGCGCCCACGGTGTGCACGCAAGGCACGTACTCGCCATCGGCACCGATCACGTCATACACGGCGCGGCCCATGCGGGTCATGATCTTCATGTTCACGGCCACATAGGGGCTGTCCGAGAGCTCCACGCCAATGTGGGCAATGTGCGAGCCCAGCGGGCCCATGGAAAACGGCACCACGTACATGGTGCGGCCCTTCATGCAACCGTCGAACAGGGGCTGCAGCGTGGCGCGCATCTCGGCCGGGGCCACCCAGTTGTTGGTCGGGCCGGCGTCTTCCTTGTTCTGGGGGCAGATGAAGGTGCGGTCTTCCACGCGGGCCACGTCGCTGGGGTCGCTCAGGGCCAGAAAGCTGTTGGGGCGCTTGGCCGGGTTGAGCTTCTTGAAGGTGCCGGCGTCCACCAGCTGCTGGCACAGGCGCTGGTATTCCTCATCGCTGCCGTCGCACCAGTAGATTTGCTCAGGCTTGCACAGGGCGGCCATGTCGGCGACCCAGGCGATCAGCTTGGCGTTTTTCACGTAAGCCGGCGGATTGATGGCCAGACCTTGCATGACGGGATGGTTCATGGGAAAGCTCCAAAGTTAAAAAAGCGTGATGTCGGCAGAGGTCTGGGGTCAGACGCCTGTCGGCATGACGCGGCAGGAATCGATTGGGTCCGTGATTTTAGGAACAAGCCCTGTCACACATTGTCGGCGAGGATCGAAAGTCATGCATAACACGCATGACTTTATGCGCCAAATGCTTGGGGCCCAGGCGAGCCATTCCGGCCCCCTGGCGGGGCGCCAAGGGTGCTCAGGGGATGCCGGGCGCCCGGGTTCGGGCGGCGCTCAGGAGCCGACGGCGTCGGCCATGCACTTCTTCAGATGGCTGTTTTTGGCCGCACCGGCCAGCTTCTTGTCGGCGGCCGACTGGTCGCATTTGGCCTGCGCGTCGGCTTCACATTTTTTCAAGAAGGAGTTTTTGGCCGCGCCGGCCAGCTTTTTTTCAGCCGCGACGGCTTGGCAGCTGGCCTGGCTTGCCAAGGCGTGGAAGCTCAGGAGGGACGAAACCAGGAAGACAAGACAGGTGCGCATGATGGTTCACAAATTGGTGACATTGAGGCGCGCAGCCTAGCATGCCCACCGGGCAGCGGGTGAGCGGATTCGCCCCGATTCAGCGCCGGCGGTCCAGGTCCAGCGTGCCCGAGAGGACCAGGCCCGAAGGGGGCAGGTAGTCGGCGATCAGCAGCAGCCGCTGCCGGCAGTCTTGCCATGTGGCAAATCGCCGCAGCAGGGCATCCACCGAGGGCTGGTCCAGCGCCATGAAGGGCTGGTCCAGCAGGGTCAGGGGGGCGTCCTGGGCCAGTGCCGCGGCCAAGAAGACCTTGCGGCGGCTGCCCGTGGACAGTTGGTACAGCGGCTTGTCCAGGTGGGCCTCGAGGCCGAGCTCTTGCAGCAGGCCGCTGCCCCTGAGCTTGTCCGGGGAAACGAGCTCGGCCAGGATGGCCTGCACCACCTGCTGCTCGCGTGCGGGGTCGGCGGGGTCGAACCAGGCCACCTGCGGGCGTGTCAGCGCTTGCCCCGCCCACGATAGGGTGCCTTCTGTGGCCTGGATCTGGCCGGCCAGCAGGCGCAGCAAGGTGCTTTTGCCCCGGCTTTCATCACCGCACACCAGGGCCACCCCCGCCGGCAGCTCGGCGCACAGCTGGTGGAACACCGGCGTGGGGGCGCCGGGGTAGGCAAAGCACAGGCCTTTGAGGCTCAGCAGCGGCGTATGCATGAGGCGGTGTGGACGGAAAACGAAAAAAAATCCGCCAGAAGGCGGATGGCACAGGGGCTGCGCAGCCAGGCCTGGCGCAGCGTCCACAGTGCAGGGCTTTAGCCCATGTAGATCGCGATGAAGGCCAGCAAGAACATCAGCACGCCGCCGACAACGGGCAGCACGATGGGAATGACCGGCATGAGGGCCTTGAGGGAGTCCTGCTCTTCTACAGGCGAGGGGTTGTGCGGAGCGGCGTGGGTGGACTGTTCTGCGGACTGGGTCATGGTGAATTTCCTTCGCGACAATGGCTTGATTTTACCGGCTCGGCTGCCCCCAAACTGACGATGGCCCACCCATGACCCCGAAAAGCCTCCGTTTGATCTCTGTGCAGGTGGGCCCATCGCGCCGTGTGCGCCTGGCTGGCCGCAGCCTGCGCACGGCCATGGTCAAGCAGCCGGTTCAAGGCCCGGTACCTGTGGCGCCCCTGGGCTTGCTCGGGGACGAGCAGGCTGACCTGAACATCCACGGCGGCCTGGCGCAGGCGGTCTACGCTTACCCGGCCGAGCATTACGCCTTCTGGCGCCAGGCCCGGCGCGAGTCCGGTGCAGCGGAGATCGACGACAGCCTGCCGCATGGCAGCCTGGCTGAAAACCTCACGCTGACAGGCCTGCTGGAGTCCGGCGCCTGGGTGGGCGACGTGCTGCGCTTTCCTCATTGCGCGCTGCAGGTCACCCGGCCCCGTGAGCCTTGCCACAAGCTCAATGCGGCCCTGGGTTTCCCGCAGGCGGTGCGGCTGATGGCCGAGAGCGGGTTCTGCGGCTTTTACCTCTCGGTCCTGGAGCCCGGCAGCGTGTGTGCAGGCGAGGCCTTCGAGCTCATCCCCGGCCGGCGAAGCATGGGTATCCCGGAACTGTTCAGCGCCAAGCTCCTGCGCGGCGCGCCTTGAACGCACACACCGGCGCCACACCGGGGCATACACTTTCTCCCAGACGAGGGCTGCCCCCCACGACAGGAGACACCGCATGAACGCCCCCCTGCCCGAGCACATCCGCCAGGCCCTGGACACCGTCACGCTGGATGACAAGTACGCGCTGGCGCAGGGCCGTGCCTTCATGAGCGGGGTGCAGGCCTTGGTGCGCTTGCCCATGTTGCAGCAGCAGCGTGACCAGCAGCAGGGCAAGCACACCGCGGGCTTCATCTCTGGTTACCGGGGCTCGCCCCTGGGCGGCTACGACCAGGCCCTGTGGAAGGCGGCCCCCTATCTGCAGGACCGCCACATCCATTTCCAGCCGGGCGTCAACGAAGAGCTGGCCGCCACCGCCCTGTGGGGCACGCAGCAGCTGGGTTTTGCGCCGCCGGGCAGCAATAAGTTCGACGGTGTCTTTGGCATCTGGTACGGCAAGGGCCCAGGCGTGGACCGCTGCTCCGATGTGTTCAAGCATGCCAACATGGCCGGCACCACCCCCTGGGGCGGCGTGCTCGCAGTCGCCGGTGATGACCACGTGGCCAAGAGCTCCACGGCCGCACACCAGAGCGACCACATCTTCAAGGCCTGCGGCCTGCCGGTGTTCTTTCCCTCCAGCGTCCAGGAGATCCTCGACCTGGGCCTGCACGCCCTGGCGCTGAGCCGCTACGCCGGCGTGTGGGCGGGCATGAAAACCATCCAGGAAATCGTCGAGTCCTCGGCCACGGTGGACATAGCCCCAGACCGCGTGCAGATCGTGCGGCCCACCGACTTCGCCATGCCTGAAGGCGGCGTGCACATCCGCTGGCCCGACACGGCCCTGGCTCAAGAGCAGCGCTTGTTTGATCACAAGTGGTACGCCGCCCTGGCCTATGTGCGCGCCAACCGGCTCAACCACAACGTCATCGAGGGGCCCAACGACCGCCTGGGCCTGATCGCCAGCGGCAAGGCCTACAACGACACGCGCCAGGCGCTGGCGGACCTGGGGCTGGACGACGCCACCTGCCGCCGTCTGGGCATCCGCCTGCACAAGGTGGCCGTGGTCTGGCCCTTGGAGGCGCAGCTCACGCGGGCGTTCGCCACCGGCTTGCAGGAGATTTTGGTCATTGAGGAAAAGCGCCAGGTCATCGAGTACCAGCTCAAGGAAGAGCTCTACAACTGGCGGCCCGATGTGCGGCCGCATGTATTGGGTAAGTTCGACGAGGGCGAGGGTGACTTCAGCGGCGGCGAGTGGAGCCTGTCCAATCCCAGTGCCCACACCCTGCTGCGCGCCCACGCCGACCTGTCCCCGGCCCTGATTGCCAAGGCCATTGCCGCGCGCCTGAAAAAGCTGGGCGTCGATGCCGACACCACCGCGCGCATGGACGCGCAGCTGGCCCTGCTGGCCGCACGCGAATCGGCGCTCCAGGCTTCTACGCTCACGCCCGAGCGCCCGCCCTGGTTCTGCTCGGGTTGCCCGCACAACACCAGCACCCGCGTGCCCGAAGGCTCGCGCGCCATGGCGGGCATCGGCTGCCACTACATGGCGCTGTGGATGGACCGCGCGCACGCAGGCTTCACGCAGATGGGCGGCGAGGGCGTGCCCTGGGTGGGCCAGCAGCCCTTTGTGAACGAGACGCATGTGTTCGCCAACCTGGGCGATGGCACTTACTTCCACAGCGGTCTGCTGGCGATTCGCCAGGCCATTGCCGCCGGCGTGAACATCACCTACAAGATTCTCTACAACGATGCGGTGGCCATGACCGGCGGGCAGCAGGTGGGCGAGCGGCCCGAGGGCCACACGGTGCCGCAGATCGCGCAGTCGGTGCTGGCCGAGGGCGCGCGCCGCGTGGTGGTGGTGAGCGACGATCCGCACAAGTACGAGGGCGTGGCCCTGCCGGCCGGGGTCACGGTGCACCACCGCGACGAGCTCGACGCCCTGCAGCGCCAGCTGCGCGAGCTCACGGGCTGCACCATCCTCATCTACGACCAGACCTGCGCCACCGAAAAGCGCCGCCGCCGCAAGCGCGGCACCCTGGTCGATCCGGCCCGGCGCGTGCTCATCAACGACCTGGTCTGCGAAGGCTGCGGCGACTGCAGCGCGCAGTCCAACTGCCTCTCGGTCGAGCCCCTGGACACCGAGTTCGGCCGCAAGCGCCAGATCAACCAGAGCACCTGCAACAAGGATTACAGCTGCCTCAAGGGCTTTTGCCCCAGCTTCGTCACGGTCGAGGGCGGGCAGCTGCGCCGCAAGAGCGCCCACGATGCGCGGCCCGACCCCTTTGACGACGCTCGCCTGGGCGTGCTGCCCGAGCCCGTGCTGCCTTCGCTGCACGGCCGCACGGACCCGGTCTGGGGGCTGGTGGTGGCGGGCGTGGGCGGCACGGGCGTCATCACCATCGGCCAGCTGCTGGGCATGGCCGCGCACTTGGAAGGCCGGGGCGTGGTCACGCAGGACGCGGCGGGCCTGGCGCAAAAAGGCGGCAGCACCTGGAGCCATGTGCTCCTGGCCGCGCGCCCCGAGGACATCCGCACCACGCGCGTGGGCACGGCCGCCGCCGACCTGGTGCTCGCCTGCGATCCCATCGTGGCGGCCCACAAGGAAACCCTGCTGCGTCTGCGGCCAGGCCGCACCCAGGTGGCGCTTAATGCACACAGCGCGCCCACGGCGGCCTTCGTCAAAGACGGCGGCTGGCAGAACCCCGGGGCGGCCTGCCAGGGCCAGATCGCCCAGGTGGTGGGTGAGCACGCCGTGGGCGCCTTTGACGTCGACACTGCGGCCAGGAAGCTCATGGGCGATAGCCTCTATGCCAACCCCATGCTGCTGGGCCTGGCCTGGCAGCGCGGCTGGGTGCCCCTGTCGCTGGCCTCGCTGATGCGCGCGATCGAGCTCAACGGCGTGGCCGTGGCCCAGAACAAGGCCGCCTTCCAGTGGGGGCGGCGGGCGGCGCACGATGCCGCAGGCGTGCAGCGCCTGCTGGTGGCGGCCCAGACCATCGCCCTGCCGGCGCGCCGCCAGGGCCTGGCCGAGCTGGTGGCCCGTCGCGTCGAGTTCCTCACCGCCTACCAGGACGCGGCCTACGCCCAGCGCTACGCCGAGCAGGTCGAGCGCGTGCGGCAGGCTGAAAGCCGCGTCTCCTCCAAGACCGAGCTGGCCGAGGCCGTGGCGCGCAACCTCTTCAAGCTCATGGCCTACAAGGACGAGTACGAGGTGGCGCGATTGCACACCGATGCAGGCTTTGCCGAGAAGATCGCCGCCCAGTTCGAGGGCCACTACACGCTGCACCACCATCTCGCGCCGCCGCTGCTGGCCCGCCGCAATGCGCAGGGCGAGCTGCTCAAGCGGGCCTACGGTCCCTGGATGCGCTGGGCCTTCCGGGGCCTGGCGCGCCTCAAGGGCCTGCGCGGCACGCCCTTTGACCCCTTCGGCCGCACCGACGAGCGGCGCCAGGAGCGCGCCCTGATCGAGGCCTACACGCAGAGTCTGGAAGAGCTGCTGGCCGGCCTGAGCGAGCACAAGCTGCCGCAGGCCCTGGCGGTGGCGCGCATCCCCGAGCAGATCAAGGGCTTTGGCCATGTCAAGGCGCGGCATCTGGCCGCGGCTCAGCCGGCATGGCAGGCGGCGCTGGCGGCTTTTCGCGCCACAAAGTGATCTCTGTGTGTGACAGATGAGTGGGTCCGCAACAGCCGCGGGCCAGCGCCCTGTGCAGGCCTGAAAACCGGCGTATCGTTCAGGCAGACTGCCCCGTGTCGGTGCGTCAACCGGCGCCGCTTCCCTGCTGCCGCCAGCTGCGTTATGGTGAAGTCTCCAGGGCTGCGGTGAAGCTGCCGCGCCCTGGGGCTCGGACGGTTTTTTCAGGAGACTCTCCCCATGGGCAAGCGTTCCTCCACCGAACAACAGGCGTTCTTGTTACCTTCTCCGGGGCTTTGTGAGGCGCCGGTGCTGGACCTGATGTGCTCGCAGTTCGTGCTGACGCTGGCCGGGCGCCAGGGTGCCAAGTTCAATCTGCGGCGCGACCTCAACAGCCTGCTGTCTCTCTCCGGCCGGCACCTGGTCTGGCCCCAGCCCGCCCTGCAGCGCTTGCGCGCCTTCCTGCTGCGCCGTTGCAAGGACAACGAACTCTGGCAAGGCCACGATGCGCTGGACCACGCGGAATTCCTCATGCGCTTTGGCGCCTGGCGCGGCCCCTATGAGGAAGGCACGCTGTTCTTCTACCTCGATGAATACGCCAAGGACCAGCCCAAGGACCTGCTCTGCGTGCTGGCCGCCACCGGCGAGTGGCTGGCCCAGGCGCTCAAAAAACAGTCCACCCTGGTCGAGAAGAACATCGATGCGCTGGCCACGCTGCTGCAGCTCAACCGCGCCGAGCGCGCCTTGCTGCTTTATGGCACCTTGGCGCGCTACCAGCGCGACCTGCGCTCCTTGCTGGTCGAGTTCAAGGTGAGCAACGCCCCGGAGGCTTACGCGGCGATCGCCGACGTGGCGGGCGTGAAGGCGCCCGAGGTGGCCGAGGCCCTGCGGACCGGCTCGCGCCTGGAGCGCATCGGCATGGTGGAGAACCTGATCTCCGAGCACAACATCACGGACCTGGCCGACCTCATGAAGGTCAGCGACAAACTGCCGCCGGTGCTCATGCGCGAGTACCGCGACCACCACGAGCTGATGGCGGTGTTCACCCGCCCTGTGGCCCCCAGCCACCTGCAGCTGGCCGATTTCGAGTACGTGGCCGCCGACGCCGAGGTGCTGGTCTGCCTGCTCCGTCAGGCGGTGGCCAGCCGCGAGCCGGGCGTGAACGTGCTGCTCTATGGCCCTCCCGGCACGGGCAAGACCGAGCTGGCCAAGGTGGTCGCGCGCGCGGCAGGCCTGGACCTGTTCGAGGTGGAATACGCCGACCGCGACGGCCATTCGCTCTCGGGCCGTGACCGCTACCGCTCATTGCAGATTGCACAGGTCTTCCTCAAGAGCAGCGATGCATCGGCGCTGCTGTTTGACGAGGTGGAAGACGTCTTCCCGCCGATCTCCAGCGAGGCCGCCCAGCTCATGGCGCGCTCGGAGCAGTCGCTGGCCTCGGCCAGCCATTCGGTCAATGGCAAGGCCTGGGTCAACCAGATCCTGGAGTCCAACAGCGTGCCCACCGTGTGGGTGACCAACCGCATCGAGCAGATCGATCCGGCCTTCCGCCGGCGCTTTGCCTACCACCTGGAGCTGCGCTCGCCGCCGCCTGGGGCGCGCGAGAGCCTGGTGCGCAAGACCCTGGAGGACGTGCCGGTGAGCCCGGCATTCGTGGCGCGCCTGACGGCGCGCAAGGGCCTGACGCCTGCGCAGATCCGCACCGCCACGCGCTTTGCGCGGCTGGCCTGCCCGCCCGAAGCCGACCCCCAGTCGGGCGCGGCGCGCATGGAAAGCCTGATCGAGCGCCAGCTGCACCACGCCGACTGTGCCCTGGGCCAACGCGAGCCCGCGCAGGGCCTGCCCAGCGTCACCACCTACGACCTGGCCATGCTCCATGTGGAGACACGCTTTGAGTTGCCGCGCATCATCGAGGCCCTGGGGCAGCGCGGCCACGGCACCTTGTGCTTTTATGGACCACCGGGCACCGGCAAGACCGCGCTGGCCGAGCACCTGGCCCGTGCCATCGACAAGCCGCTCCTGATCAAGCAGGCCAGCGACCTGATGAGCAAGTACGTGGGCGAGACCGAGCAGAACATGGCTGCCATGTTCCGCGAGGCCGAGGCCGAGAAGGCCGTGCTGCTGCTCGATGAGGCGGACAGCTTTTTGCAAGACCGCCGTGGCGCCCAGCGCACCTATGAGGTGACCGAGGTCAACGAGATGCTGCAGGGCATGGAGCGCTACGCGGGCATCTTCATCTGCACCACCAACTTGCTGGACAGCCTGGACCAGGCGGCCCTGCGGCGCTTTACCTTCAAGATCAAGTTCATGCCGCTGCGGCCAGCGCAGCGCGAGCAGATGTTCGTCACCGAGGCGCTGGGCGGCGAGCCGGCGGGCCTGACCGAGGCCCTGCGCCAGCGCCTGGCCCGGCTCGACGCCTTGTGCCCCGGCGACTATGCCGCCGTGCGCCGCCAGGTGCAGATCCTGGCGGCGACGCTGTCGCCCGAGGAGTTCCTGGCGCAGCTGGAGGCCGAACACCGCCTCAAGCCCGACATCCGTGAGCGGCGCGACATGGGCTTTCTCAACTAGCGACTCACCGCCAGCGCTTGCCCAGAGGACCCGGCTCTTACAGGGGACGCACGTCGCCGTGGCCGAGGATCTTGGAGAGGAAATCTCGGGCGCGTTCGCTGCGCGGGTGGCTGAAGAACTCGTCAGGCGTGTTCTGCTCCACGATCTGGCCCTGGTCCATGAACACCACGCGGTCGGCCACCGCCCGGGCAAAGCCCATCTCGTGGGTGACGCACAGCATGGTGATGCCCTGCGCGGCGAGTTCGGCCATCACGTCGAGCACCTCTTTGATCATCTCCGGGTCCAGCGCGGAGGTGGGTTCGTCAAAGAGCATGATCTTGGGCTTGAGGCACAGCGCCCGCGCAATCGCCACACGCTGCTGCTGGCCCCCGGAGAGCTGCAGCGGGTACTTGTGGGCCTGCTCGGCGATGCGCACGCGCTCGAGCTGCTGCAGGGCCCGCTCCTCGGCCTCTTTTCTGGGCACCTTGCCCACCCAGATGGGCGAGAGCGTGAGGTTCTCCAGCACCGTCAGGTGCGGGAACAGGTTGAACTGCTGGAACACCATGCCGACCTGCCGGCGGATGGCGTCGATGGCTTTGACATCGTCCGACAGCTCCACGCCATCGACGACCAGGCGACCCTGCTGGTGCTCCTCCAGCCGGTTGATGCAACGAATCAGCGTGGACTTGCCCGAGCCGGAAGGCCCGCAAATGACGATGCGCTCGCCCTGGGCGACCTGCAGGTCGATGTCGCGCAAGGCGTGGAAGTCCTGGCCGTACCACTTGTTGACTTTGTCAAAGCTGATGATGGCTTGCGTCATGGATCACTTGTTTCTTTGTGCGGGCAAGCGCTCAGCGCTGCTTACCCTGGCCCACCTGGCGTTCTACCCACTGGCTGTAGCGCGACATGGCAAAGCAGAACGCGAAATAAATGAGGGCGATGAAGAGGTAGCCCTCGATCTTGTAGGGCCGCCAGTCGGCGTCGGAGTTCAGCGCCAGGCCCAGCGCACCGGTGAGCTCGTACAGGCTCACGATGGTCACCAGTGACGTGTCCTTGAAGAGGCCGATGAAGTTGTTCATGATGCCCGGCACCACCACGGCCAGCGCCTGGGGCAGCACGATCCGCCGCTGCGTCTGCCAGTACGACAGGCCCAGCGATGCCGCTGCCTCCACCTGGCCGGCCGGCACGGCCTGCAGGCCACCGCGGATGACCTCGGCGAGGTAGGCCGCTGCAAACAGCGTGATGCCCACCAACACCCGCACCAGCACGTCCACCCGCAGGCCCTGCGGCATGAACAAGGGGAACAGGAAGGAGGCCATGAACAGCACCGCGATCAGGGGCACGCCGCGCACCAGCTCCACGTACAGCGTGCACAGCGCGCGCAGTGCGGGCAACTGCGAACGCCGCCCCAGCGCCACCAGCAGCGCCAGCGGAAAAGCCATGACGATGGCCAGGGTGGCCAGCAGCAGCGTCAGCGGTAGGCCGCCCCAGCGCTCGGTCTCCACGGGCGCCAGGCCCAGGCCGCCGCCCATCAGCCAGAAGAAAAGGGCCAGCACCCCCAGCCAAAGTGCGACCAGCCAGGGCCGCCACCAGGCCCGCGTGCAGCTGCCCACCAGCAGGGCCATGAGCAGCGCAGTGGCCGCCACGGGGCGCCACTGCTCGTCAAAGGGGTAGCGGCCCAGCAGGATGAAGCGGTATTTCTCGGCCACCACGCCCCAGCAGGCGCCCGCCCCTGGGGCGCGGCAGGCCTCGGCGTCCGGCCGCCAGTGGGCCGACAGCAGCGCCCAGTCGAGCATGGGCAGCAGTCCCCACAGCAGCAGGCCGGCGGCCAGCAGCGTGCCCAGCGTGCTGCGTGCATCGGCAAACCATTCGCGCCGCAGCCAGGCCACGGCGCCGCCGGCTTGCACGGGCGCCGGCCGTGGAGGAATGAGGGGGGTGGAAGACGCGGGCACGGCCTAGCGCTCTCGGATCGCCGCGCGGGCGTTGTACCTGTTCATCAGCCCTGAGGTGACCAGCGAGGTGAGGAGGTAGACCAGCATCACGATGAAGATGCACTCCACGGCCCGCCCCGTCTGGTTGATGGCGGTGTTGGCGATCGACACCACGTCCGGGTAGCCAATGGCCACGGCCAGCGAGGAGTTCTTGGTGAGGTTGAGGTACTGGTTGGTCAGCGGCGGGATGATCACCCGCAAGGCCAGTGGCAGCCGCACCAGCCGCATTTCCTGGGCTCGGCTCAGACCCAGGGCGGCGGCGGCTTCGCTCTGGCCGCGTGGCACCGACTGCAGGCCCGAGCGCACCACCTCGGCCACGAAGGCGGCGGTGTAGGCCACCAGGCCCAGCAGCAGTGCCATGAATTCCGGCGTGAGGGCGCCGCCGTTCTCGATGGCGAACTCGCCGCGCACCGGCACGTCGGCCGCCGTGGGCGCCCCGCCCAGCAGCCAGCCCAGCAGGCCGCCGGCCAGCAGGCTCAGCAGCGGCACCCAGCCCAGGTGGCGCACGCGACTGGCAGCCTCGTCCTGCGCCTTCGCCCGCCTTCGGTAGACCTCGCCCGCCAAGCCCCCGGCCAGCAGGCCGGCAGCGCCCCAGGCATGGCCGGCCGCCCAGAGGGGAACGGGAAAGCTCAGGCCGCCCTTGCTCAGGAAGACCGCACCAAGCTGCCAGGCTTGGGCCGCGTCGGGCAGCAGCTCGGTGAACAGCAGGTACCACATCAAGAGCTGCAGCAGCAGCGGCACGTTGCGAAAGCACTCCACGTAGGCTTGGCACAAGCCCCGCAGCAGGGCGCTGCGCGACAAGCGCCCCACGCCCACCAGCGTGCCCAGTACGGTGGCCAGCACGCAGCCCAGCAGCGCCACGCGCAGGGTGTTGAGCAGGCCCACGGCAAAGGCCATGAAGTAGCTCTGGCTCGACTCAAAGCTCAGCAGGCTCTCGCCGATGTCGAAGCCGGCGGTCTGCCACAGGAAGTCCAGGCCGCTCTGGATGCCACGCTCGCGCATGTTGGCCAGCGTGTGGTGCCCCAGGAACCACAGGCCCAGCGCCAGCACAAGCAGGACCAGCGCCTGGTAGACGAGACTGCGCCAGGCCCGGCGCCGCCAGGACCAGCGTCCGAGCTGGGCAGGAGGGGGAGCGCCCATGGGGTGCTTCAGTGCGCGGGCGCCGCGTTCATCGGATGGGCATGGCGTACATCAGCCCGCCCTTGTTCCACTGATTGTTCAGGCCACGCGGCAGCGCCAGGGCAGACTTCGGCCCCACGTGGCGCTCGAACATCTCACCGTAGTGGCCCGTGGCTTTGAGCGCGCGCGCCAGCCATTCCTTGTCCAGGCCGAGCAGCCTGCCGGTGTCCTCGGTCTGGCCCAGCATGCGCTGCACCACGGGGTCGGTGCTGGAGGCTTTGAGTTGGTCAACATTGGCCTGGGTGATGCCGTACTCCTCGGCTTCAATCAGGCCGTAGAGGGTCCACTTGACGATGGCCAGCCAGTCGTCGTCTCCTCGCCGCACCAGCGGGCCCAGGGGCTCCTTGGAGATCAGCTCGGGCAGGATCACATGGTCAGCCGGACTGCGTGCTTCCTTGTTGCGAATGGAGGCCAGGCCCGAGGCGTCGGTGGTGTAGGCCACGCAGCGGCCGGAGAAGTAGGCGCTGGTGGCCGCCTCCAGCTTTTCGAACACCACCGGCTTGATGCCCAGCTTGTTCGCGCGCGAAAAGTCGGTCAGGTTTTTCTCGGTGGTGGTGCCGGACTGCACGCACACCGTCTGGCCCTTGAGTTGGCGGGGGTTCTTGATATTGCTCTTGGCCGGCACCATGAAGCCCTGGCCGTCGTAGTAAATGGGGGTGGTCACGTGCAGGCCCAGCGAGGCATCGCGCGTGAGGCTGAAGGTGGTGTTGCGCGAGAGCAGGTCGATCTCGCCCGACTGCAGGGCGGTGAAGCGCTGCTGGGCATTGAGCGGCACGTACTTGACCTTGCTTGCATCGCCCAGCAGGGCGGCAGCAACAGCCCGGCACACGTCCACGTCCAGGCCCGACCACTGGCCGCTGGAGTCGGCCGCGGCAAAGCCGACCAGGCCGGTGTTGACGCCGCAGACCAGCTGGCCGCGGGCCTTGATGGCGTCCACGGTCTTGCCCGCATGGGCAGGCAGTGCGCTTGCTGCGGCCAGAATGGCGACGGCCAGGGCCTTCAGGCCGTACTTGCACAGGATGTTGGGCACGAGATGCTCCTGTCGAGGAAGGCGGGTGGTGCGTCCACCCGGGGGAGTCAGGGAATAGGCGAGCCCGATGCTAATGCAAGGCCGCCCCGCGCGCGGGACTTGCGCGCCCTTCAGTGCGCAAGCACTTTGGAGAGAAAGTCCTTGGTGCGTGCCTGCCGGTTCTCGGGGTGGGCGAAGAACTCGTCCTTGGAGCAGTCCTCCAGGATGCAGCCGCCCACATCGATGAACACCACGCGGTTGGCCACCTTGCGGGCAAAGCCCATCTCGTGCGTGACCACCATCATGGTCATGCCTTCCTGGGCCAGCTGCACCATGACGTCGAGCACCTCCCCCACCATCTCGGGGTCGAGGGCGGAGGTGGGTTCGTCGAACAGCATCACGATGGGGTCCATCGAGAGCGCCCGGGCGATCGCCACGCGTTGCTGCTGGCCGCCCGAGAGCTGGCCGGGGAATTTGTCCTTGTGCGCCATCAGGCCCACGCGGTCCAGCATCTTGAGCCCCCGCGCATGGGCCTCGTCGAGGCTGCGGCCCAGCACCTTCACCTGGGCCAGCGTGAGGTTCTCGGTCACCGACAGATGCGGAAACAGCTCGAAGTGCTGGAACACCATGCCCACGCGCGAGCGCAGCTTGGGCAAATTGGTGGCCGGGTCGTGCAGCGGCACGCCGTCGACAAAGATCTCGCCCTTCTGAAAGGGCTCCAGGCCGTTGACGGTCTTGATCAGCGTGGACTTGCCCGAGCCCGAGGGCCCACAGACCACCACCACGTCGCCCTTGTTGATGCTGACGGAGCAGTCGCTCAGCACCTGAACCGGGCCATACCACTTGGAGACGTGCTTGATGTCGATCATGTTTTTTTCCTTCAGCGCACGATGGCTATCCTGGCCTGCAGCCGCTTGACGGCCCAGGACAGCGCAAAGCAGATCACAAAGTAGACGATGGCCGCCATCAAGTAGGCCTCTTCGGTGCGGCCGTAGATCTTGCCCGCGTTGCCAAAGCCCTTGAGCAGGTCATAGGCCCCAATGGCATACACCAGCGAGGTGTCCTGGAACAAGATGATGGTCTGCGTCAGCAGCACCGGCAGCATGTTGCGCAGGGCCTGCGGCAGGATGATCAGGCGCATGTTCTGCGCGTAGCTCATGCCCAGGGCCTGGCCCGCGAAGACCTGGCCGCGCGGAATTGACTGGATGCCGGCGCGCATGATCTCGCTGAAGTAGGCGGCCTCGAAGGCAATGAAGGTGATGATGGCCGACATCTCGGCGCCGATGGGCCGCCCGATCAGGAAGGGGATCAGCAGGTAAAACCACAGGATCACCATCACCAGCGGGATGGAGCGCATGCCGTTGACGTAGATGGTGGCCGGCACCATCAGCAAGCGCTTGCCCGACAGGCGCATGAGGGCCAGCAGCGTGCCCAAGACGATGCCGCCCAGGGTGGCAATCACCGTCAGCTGCAGGCTGAAGACCAGCCCGCCCCAGACGAACTTCTGCAGCACGTCCAGGTTGATGTATGAAAAATCAAGGCCGAGCATGTCAGTGGCCTCCACCGGTGCCGGCGGCGATAAAGCCGGGAATGCGCATCCTGTGTTCGATGAAGGCGAACACGCGGTTCACCGCGAAGGCCGACAGCGCGTACAGCGTCGTCACGGCCAGGTAGATCTCGACGCCGCGCGAGGTTTCCTCCTGCGCCTGCATGGCGAACATGGTGAGCTCGGCGATGGAGACCGCGAAGGCCACCGAGGAGTTCTTCAGCAGGTTCATGGACTCGCTGGTCAGTGGCGGCAGGATGATGCGAAAGGCCATGGGCAGCAGCACATAGCGGTAGGACTGCCAGGTGGTCAGGCCCATGGCCATGGCGGCGTAGCGCTGGCCACGCGGCAGCGCCTGGATGCCGGCGCGAACTTGCTCGGCAATGCGCGCCGAAGTGAAAAAGCCCAGTGCAAACACCACCAGCAGGAAGCCCGGCACCTGCTGGAAGGCGGGGAACATCTTGGGCACCACGAAGTACCACAGGAAGATCTGCACCAGCAGCGGGATGTTGCGGAACAGCTCCACCCAGGCATTGCCCAGGCGCACCAGCCAGGGCCGATCGGGCAGGGTGCGCACCGTGCCCACCAAGGCGCCCACCAGCATGGCCACCACCCACGAGGCGCCGGCCACTGCCAGGGTCCAGCGCCAGCCTTCGAACATCCACTCGAGGTAGGTGCGACCGCCGCCGTCATCCTGCAGGAAAACTTGCCAATCCCATGTCATGTCTGCCCCACTTCCTGTGTGCCGCCGCCCAAAAAAACACCCCGCGCAGGTGAACCTGGCGGGGTGTCTTGCATGCCGGCCAGGACTTTACTTCTTGGCGTAATCCTCGGCAGGCTTGTCGTTCGGGCTGGCCCAGACCGCCTTGGTGGCCTCGCTGGGCGGCAGGCCCACGCGCGCGTTTTTCGGCGGGATGGGCTGCATGAACCACTTGTCATAGAGCTTGGCCAGCTCGCCACTCTTGGCCATGGCGATCACCGTGTCATCGGCCAGCTTCTTGAAGGCCGGATCATCCTTGCGGATCATGATCGCGATCGGCTCGACATTCAGCACCTCGCCCACGATCCTGAAGTCGGCCGGGTTCTTGGCATTGGCGATGTTGCCCGCCAGGATCTGGCCGTCCATCACAAAGGCCTCAGCGCGGCCGGACTCGAGCAGCAGGAAGCTGTCGGCGTGGTCCTTGCCGAAGATTTCCTTGAAATCCACGCCGTTGGCGCGCTCGTGCTTGCGCAGCAGCTGCACAGAGGTGGTGCCGGTGGTGGTGGCGACGTTGCGGTCCTTGAGCTGGGCGATCGAGGTGATGCCGGAGTTGGCCTTCACGGCAATGCGCACTTCCTCCACGAAGGCCGTCACCACGAAGGCAACATCCCGCTGGCGGGCGGCGTTGTTGGTGGTGGAGCCGCACTCGATGTCAATGGTGCCGTTTTGCGTCAGCGGGATGCGGTTTTGCGAGGTCACCGACTGGTACTTGATCTCCAGCTTGCGGCCAGCGGCTTTTTCCATGTTGGCAATGATGCGCTGGCAGATCTCAATGTGGTAGCCAGCGTATTTGCCCTCGCCCAGGGTGTAGGACAGGGCGCCGGAGGAGTCGCGCACACCCATGGTCACCACGCCGGAGGACTTGGCCTTGGCGATGGTATCGGCGTGGGCGCCCAGGGCGCAGGCAGCCAGCACGGCTGCCACGAAAAGATGTTTTTTCATCATGAGGTTCTCACGGTGGTTAAGGTGGAAGCATGGTCTTGCAAGCTTCGCCGATAAGCATAACTGCAAGCCAGTCACCGTGATTTAAATACGAATTGAGTATTAACCCTGGATTGGCAAGCCTGCCGGGGCGGCGCGTTCAGTCGGGCGCAGCGCACACGCGCAGCACCTCGGCGCCGTAGGCCTCCAATTTCTTGGCCCCCATGCCGCTGATGTCTTCCAGGTCCTGCAGCTGCTGGGGCTGGCGCTCGGCGATGGCGCGCAGCGTGGCGTCATGGAAGATCACATAGGCCGGCCGGTTGTGCTGGCGCGCCACCTCGGCTCGCCAGGCTTTGAGGCGTTGGAGCCGCTCGAGCGCCCCGGCATTGAGGCTGGCCTCGGCCAGACCGCGGGTGGAGGTCTTGCCCTCGCGCCGCCGGCTGCTGGAGCGCACCGTGGGCTGCTCGCGCAGCAGCAGCTCGCCCTCGCCCCTGAGCAGGGCCTTGGCGTCCGGCAGCAGGGCCAGCGTGTTGAAGGCCTCGGTGTCCACCCGCACCATGTTGCGTGCGATCAGCTGGCGCAGCACGCTGCGCCATTGGGCCTCGCTCAGGTCGGCGCCGATGCCGAAGGTCGAGAGCTGGTGGTGTCCGTGCTGCAGCACTTTCTCGGTGGACTTGCCGCGCAGGATGTCCATCAGGTGCCCGGCGCCAAAGCTCAGGCCACTGGCCTGTTGCACCCGGTAGATGCAGCTGAGCAACTTGCGGGCCGCCTCGGTGCCGTCCCAGACCGCCGGCGGCGTGAGGCAGTTGTCGCAGTTCATGCAGGGCTGGCTGGCTTCGCCGAAGTAGGCCAGCAGGCTCACGCGCCGGCAGCTGGTGCTCTCGGCCAGGGTCAGCAGCGCGTCGAGCTTGCCGCGCATGACCTGCTTGAATTCTTCGCTGGCCACTTCGCTGGTGTCGATCATGCGGCGCTGGTTCACCACGTCCTGCAGGCCGTAGGCCATCCATGCGTTGGCCGCCAATCCATCGCGCCCGGCGCGCCCCGTCTCCTGGTAGTAGCCTTCGATGTTCTTGGGCATGTCCAGGTGCGCCACAAAGCGCACGTCGGGCTTGTCGATGCCCATGCCGAAGGCAATGGTGGCGACTATGACGATGCCGTCCTCGCGCAGGAAGCGGTCCTGCCGCTGCTGGCGCAGGCTCGACTCCAGGCCGGCGTGGTAGGCCAGGGCCTCTAGGCCTGCGGCCTGCAGCTGCTCGGCCACCTCTTCCACGCGCCGCCGGGACTGGCAGTAGACGATGCCCGCTTCTCCCTCATGTTCGCTCTCGATGAAACGCAGCAGCTGCTTCATCGGGTCGGTCTTTTCAACCAGGCGATAACGGATGTTGGGCCGGTCGAAGCTGCTGATGAACTGCTCGGCCTCTTGCAGCTGCAGGCGCTCGATCATGTCTTGGCGCGTGAGCGCATCGGCCGTGGCGGTGAGCGCCACCCGCGGCACGCCCGGGAACTCTTCGTGCAAGAGGCTGAGGGAGCGGTATTCGGGCCGGAAGTCGTGGCCCCACTGGCTGACGCAATGCGCCTCATCAATGGCAAAGAGGCTGAGCAGTCCGCGCTCGTGCAGCGAGGCCAGCAAGCCGCGCATGCGCGGCGTGTTGATGCGCTCGGGCGCGGCGTACAGCAGGGTGAGTTCGGCGCGCAGCAGGCGCCGCTCGAGCTGGCTGCTTTCTTCGGCCGTGAGTGTGGAATTGAGGAAGGCCGCTTCCACGCCGGCCTCGTGCAGGGCGCCCACCTGGTCGTGCATGAGCGCGATCAGCGGCGAGACCACGATGGTCACGCCCTGGCCGGCGCGCTGCCGGGCAATGGC
Organism: Comamonadaceae bacterium; assembly: GCA_027486255.1. GTDB lineage: Bacteria > Pseudomonadota > Gammaproteobacteria > Burkholderiales > Burkholderiaceae_C > Polaromonas. Next base: position 49,967 of record JAIXPL010000009.1, on the reverse strand, counting down.
CGGTACCTGGTAGCACAGCGACTTGCCGCCACCGGTGGGCATGAGCACCAGCGCATCACCGCCGGCAATCACATGCGCCACGATGGCCTGCTGCGGCCCACGAAAGGCGCTGTAGCCGAAGACCTCATGAAGGATGTCCAGCGCCTGGGGGGAAGCCGTGGCCTCAGGCGGCATCACGGTGCGCAGTCTGGCCCATCGGGCTTCACATCTGTTCCCAGGGCAGGCCTTCGAAGCGCCAGCCGGTGAGGCTGGAGCGTTTGAACTCGTCGTTGAGCTCGCCCTCGAAGCCGTGGGTCACGTCGGCCACCTCCGTGAAGCCGGCGGCTTCGAGCGCCTGGCCGGCGGCCAGTGTGCGCTGGCCGGAGCGGCAGATCAGCAGCACGGGCCGGGCCTTGTTGCCCTGGACCTCGCGGCTGACGGCCTCGACAAATTGCACCGCATCGGGCGTCATCTCGGGGTACTCGTACCAGGGCAGGTTCACCACGCCGGGCGGGCGGCCCACGTAGAGCGATTCGATCTCCATGCGCACGTCGACGAAGACGGCGTCCGGCCGGCTTTGCAGGAACTGCCAGGCTTGCTGGGGGGGAAGGTGCTTCATGGGGGTGTCGGGGGAAAAGCCTATTGTCGAGCAAACAGGGGCCCGCTTTTACAATCCCGGCATGCCTCTTCCTTCGTACACGCGCGCCCAGGCGCTTCCCGGGCTGCTGCAGCAGCGCATCGCCATCCTCGACGGCGCCATGGGCACCATGATCCAGCGCTTCAAGCTCAGCGAGGCGCAGTACCGGGGCGAGCGCTTCAAGGCCTTCCACAAGGACGTCAAGGGCAACAACGAGCTGCTCAGCCTCACCCGTCCCGACGTGATCCGCGACATCCACGAGGGGTATCTGGCCGCCGGTGCCGACCTGATCGAGACCAACACCTTCGGCGCCACCACCGTGGCCCAGGCCGACTACGACATGGCTGAACTGGCCCGCGAGATGAACCTCGAGTCTGCCCGCCTGGCCCGGGCCGCCTGCGACAAATTCTCCACGCCCGACAAGCCCCGCTACGTGGTCGGCGCCCTGGGCCCCACGCCCAAGACCGCCAGCATCAGCCCCGACGTGAACGACCCGGGCGCGCGCAACGTGAGCTTCGAAGAACTGCGCGCGGCCTATTACGAGCAGGTCGAGGCCCTGGTGCAGGGCGGCAGCGACCTGCTGCTGGTCGAGACCATCTTCGACACCCTCAACGCCAAGGCCGCGCTCTTTGCCATCGACGAGTACTTCGAGGCCAGCGGCGAGTGCCTGCCCCTGATCATCAGCGGCACCGTCACCGACGCCTCTGGCCGTATCCTCAGCGGTCAGACGGTCACCGCCTTTTGGCACAGCGTGCGCCATGTGCAGCCGCTGGCCGTGGGTCTTAATTGCGCCTTGGGCGCGGCGCTCATGCGCCCTTACATCCAGGAGTTGGCCCGCGTGGCCGGCGACACCTTCATCAGTTGCTACCCCAACGCCGGCCTGCCCAATCCCATGAGCGAGACCGGCTTTGACGAGACGCCCGAGGTCACCAGCCGCCTGCTGCGCGAGTTTGCTGAAGAAGGCCTGGTGAACATCGTGGGCGGCTGCTGCGGCACCACGCCGGAGCACATTGGCGCCATCCACGACGGGGTGCGCCCGCTGGCACCGCGCGGGCTGAACAAGGCCCCGTTCTACAAGACAGCCGCTTAAGTACACCCGACGGCGTAGGAGCCCGGCCCTCCGGGCGATTCTTCGCTCGCCAGCGGGCCCCGCTTGAAATACCCATCGCCCGGAGGGCCGGGCTCCTACTAAAGACGGGGCCTGTGCGGCCGTGGCACATGGCTTGCTTGGCATCTCCCATGCCATGGGACGGTGCCTTTCTTCAACATGACCCCGCCGGTGAGGTGACCGCCGCCTGGCGGGATCCGCTCGCGCTGCTGCTGGCATCCACCGACGAGGGGATTTACGGCATTGACCTGGAAGGCAACTGCGTCTTCATCAACCAGGCGGGCGCCCGCATGATCGGCTATGAGCCGGCCGAGCTGCTGGGGCGCAACATGCATGAGCTGACCCACCATGCGCGTGCCGATGGCACGCCTTACCCAGAAGCCGAGTGCCCCATCTTCAACGCCTTTCGGCAGGGCCTGCCCTGCCGCATCGACTCCGAGGTGTTCTGGCGGCGTGAGGGCTCGGCCTTCCCCGTGGAGTATTCCAGCCACCCCATCCTCGATGGGGGCCTGGTCCGCGGCGCGGTGGTGACCTTTGTCGACATCACCGAGCGCCGGCGCGCGGCCGATGCGCTGCAAAAAGCCAAGGACGAACTCGAAGCACGCGTGGCCGAACGCACCCAGGCCCTGGCCACGGCGCTGCAGCAGGTGCGGGAGCTGGCCGCCTGGTCCGAGACCGTGCGCGAGGAAGAGCGCACCCGCATTGCCCGCGAGGTGCACGACGAGCTGGGCAGCCTGCTGGTGGCCATGAAGATGGATGTGAACTGGATGGACAAGCGCCTGGCCGAGCAGGCTCAGCGCACGCCCGAGGCCGCCGACGACATGCGCCAGCGCATGCGCGGCAAGTGTCAGAACATGAGCCGACTCATTGAGAACGCCGTCGACAACGTGGGCCGCATCATCACCGACCTGCGCCCCAGCATCCTGGACCACCAGGGCCTGTGGGCCGCGCTGGAGTGGCAGGCGCAGGAGTTTGTGCAGTCGTCCGAGCTGGTGCTGGATTGGCGCATGGACCTGGAGACCGGGGACGATCCGCCCGAGCCCCTGGCCATGGCCGTGTTCCGCATCTTTCAGGAGATGCTCAGCAACGTCGGCCGGCATGCCCGCGCGCGCCACCTGCAGGTGGCCATCGTCGAGGCCGGGGGTGCGCTCACCCTCAGGGTGCAGGACGATGGCGTGGGCGCTGAGCCGCAGGCCCTGGAAGCGCCCACCGCCTACGGCGTGATGGGCATGCGCGAGCGCGCGCACCATTTTGGCGGCCAGCTGCGCCTGCACAGTGCACCAGGACAGGGCACCACCGCGGTGCTCACCCTGTCCTTGGCCTCCAACCCGCCGGTGTGAACATGAACAAGATCCCCGTCTCTGAACCCGCGCTCCTGCAGGTGCTGATCGGCGATGACCACCGCATCGTGCGCGAGGGCCTCAAGCAGATCTTGGCCGAAGCCCCTGAGCTGCAGGTGGTGGCCGAAGCGACCACCGGCCCCGAGGTGCTGGCGCAGGTCGCCGTGTTGCAGGCCGAGGGCCGCCTCGACCTGGTGCTGCTGGACATTGCCCTGCCCGGTCTCGACGGGCTGGACGTTCTCCAGGCCCTCAAGCGCGACTGGCCGCAGCTGCCGGTGCTCATGCTCAGCACCTACCCTGAAAAGCAGTACGCGGTGCGCTGCATCCGCCTGGGTGCGGGCGGTTATCTCAATAAGAGCGCCGACCCGGACGACATGCTGGCCGCCGTGCGCAAGGTGGCGGCCGGGGGGGTGTTCCTCACGCCGGCCACCGCCGAGGCCCTGGCTCTGGCTGTGGGCCAGGGCGGCGTGCAGGCGGGACCCGAAGCGCTCTCGCACCGGGAGCACCAGGTCTACCGCCTGCTCACGCAGGGCCGCACCGTGAGCGAAATTGGTGCGCAGCTGGGGCTGGCACCCAACACGGTGAGCACCTACCGCGCCCGCATCCTGGAGAAGACCGGCGCCAAGAACGACGTGGAGCTGGCGCTCTACGCCGAGCGCCACGCGCGCACCCGCCCGGCCGGCTGACGCAGGCTTTAAGCGGCCCCGGATGTAGGGCTGCCCCTACACCGCATCCACCCTGCGTCGGCGATTTGAGGCCATTGCCCGAGCGGGCACCGGGCCAGCGCTGATGGTGGCCCGCAGCTTGCATAGCCGTGCACATCCACGTTCCAGGAGGTGTGCCATGTCTGAATTCTTCGATCCCTACAACGCCGACCGCCCTTTGCTGATGAAGTGCAGCTGCGGCCGCGACCACACGGTGGCCGACCACCACGCCGAGGTCTCGGCCGATGCCGCGGCCATCGAGCTGCGCCGCCGCAGCGAGACCGCCGACTTCGAGGCCTACAGCAATGAGTTCGTCGAGGCGACGCTCGTCAAGGCCCTGTTCCCCCACGACGCGCAGCGGCGCCGCTTCCTGCGCGCCGTGGGCAAGGGCACGGCCATGGCCGCCATCTCCAGTGTGCTGCCGGTGGCCAGCCTGCAGGCCATGGCTCAGGAAAAGGGCAGCCTGGAGAAGACCAACCTGAAGGTGGGTTTCATCCCGATCACCTGCGCCACGCCGCTGATCATGGCCCACCCCCTGGGCTTCTACAGCAAGCAGGGCTTGAATGTGGAAGTCATCAAGACCGCGGGCTGGGCGCTGATCCGCGACAAGATGATCAACAAGGAATACGACGCCACGCACTTTCTCTCGCCCATGCCCGTGGCCATGTCGCTGGGCATTGGCTCGGCCCCGGTGCCCATGAACGTGGCCACCATCCAGAACACCAACGGCCAGGCCATCACGCTGCACGTCAAGCACAAGGACAAGCGCGATCCCAAGACCTGGAAGGGCTTCAAGTTCGCCGTGCCCTTTGAGTTCTCCATGCACAACTTCCTGCTGCGTTACTACGTGGCCGAAGCGGGCCTGAACCCGGACACCGACATCCAGATCCGCGTGGTGCCACCGCCCGAGATGGTGGCCAACCTGCGGGCCGGCAACATCGACGGCTTCCTCGGCCCCGATCCGTTTAACCAGCGCGCGGTCTTCGAGGAGGTGGGTTTCATCCACCTGCTCACCAAGGAGCTCTGGAACGGGCACCCCTGCTGCGCTTTTGGCACCAGCACGGAATTCATTCGCCAGAACCCCAACACCTTCGCGGCCCTCTACCGCGCGGTGCTCACTGCCGCGGCCATGGCCCGCCAGCCCAGGAACCGCGAGCTCATTGCCAAGGTGATCGCACCCCAGGCCTATCTGAACCAGCCCGAGACCGTGCTGGCCCAGGTGCTCACGGGCAAGTTCGCCGACGGCCTGGGCAAGATCCAGAACGTGCCCGACCGCGCCGACTTCGACCCCATGCCCTGGCAGAGCATGGCGGTGTGGATGCTCACGCAGATGCAGCGCTGGGGCTACATCAAGGGCGAGGTCGACTACAAGCAAATCGCTGAAAAAGTGTTCCTCCTCACCGATGCGCGCAAGCACATGAAGGACTTGGACATGCCCCTGCCCGCCGGCTCCGGCTACGCCAAGCACACCATCATGGGCAAGGTGTTCGATCCGGCCAAGCCGGCGGAGTACCTCAACAGCTTCGCCATCCGCAAGACCTGAGCCCCCACCATGAAAACAACCCACCTGAACCTGCGCGCGGCGCTGGTCTCGGTTCTGCTCTTCTGTGTGTTCCTCGGCGCCTGGCAGCTGGGCACGCACGGCCCCGCCGTGGGCGGCTCGTCGGCCGGCATGACGGCCGATGAGATCGAGTACGCCAAGATGATGGGCAAGGACCCGGGCACCGCCAAGGCCACAGGCTTCCCGCCACCTGTCGAAGTGGCCAAGGCCAGCTGGCAGCACCTGTCGGACCCCTTCTACGACAAGGGCCCGAATGACAAGGGCATCGGCATCCAGCTGGCGCACTCGCTCGGGCGTGTGGCGCTGGGCTTTTTCCTCGCCATGGCCGTGGCCATTCCCCTGGGCTTTCTGATCGGCATGTCGCCGCTCATGCAAAAGGCCTTCAACCCCTTCATCCAGGTGCTCAAGCCCATCAGCCCGCTGGCCTGGATGCCTTTGGCGCTCTACACCCTCAAGGACAGCGGCGTCAGCGGCATCTTCGTGATCTTCATCTGCTCGGTCTGGCCCATGCTGATCAACACCGCCTTCGGCGTGGCTTCCGTCAAGCGCGATTGGCTCAACGTGGCCAGCACGCTGGAGGTCTCGCCCATGCGCCGGGCCCTGCTGGTGATCCTGCCGGCCGCTGCGCCCACCATCCTCACGGGCATGCGCATCAGCATGGGCATCGCCTGGCTGGTGATCGTGGCCGCCGAGATGCTGGTCGGTGGCACCGGCATCGGCTACTTCGTGTGGAACGAGTGGAACAACCTCTCGCTCACCAATGTGATCTTTGCCGTGCTGGTCATCGGTGTGGTCGGCATGCTGCTCGACCTGATGTTTGCCCAGGCGCAGAAGGCGGTGACCTATGTGGAGTGATTCCCGCATCGACGCCCTGTCCGTGGCCCTGCCCACGCCCGAACCGAAAGAACGCACCATGACCGGATTCCTCAAGGTCGAGAAGCTGGCCAAGGCCTACCAGGCCGACAAGCCGGTGTTTGCCGATGTGTCCTTTGAGATGGCCCGCGGTGAGTTTGTCTGCATCATTGGCCACAGCGGCTGCGGTAAGACCACCATCCTCAATGCGCTGGCGGGGCTGGACACGGCCAGCAGCGGCCATGCTTTCATGGACGGCCGCGAGATCGCCGGCCCCAGCCTGGAGCGCGGCGTGGTCTTCCAGGGCCATGCGCTCATGCCTTGGCTCACGGTGCGCAAGAACATTGAATTCGCGGTGAAGTCGCGCTGGCCCGACATGGAACGCGAGGAGCTGGATGCCCACGTCGAAAAATTCGTGGCCCTGGTGGGCCTCTCGCCGGCCATCGACAAAAACCCCAACCAGCTCTCCGGTGGCATGAAGCAGCGCGTGGGCATTGCGCGCGCGTTTTCCATCCAGCCCAAGATGCTGCTGCTTGACGAGCCCTTTGGCGCGCTCGATGCGCTCACGCGCGGCACCATCCAGGACGAGCTGATGGCCATCGTGCGCCAGACGCAGCAGACCGTCTTCATGATCACGCACGACGTGGACGAGGCCATCCTGCTGGCCGACCGCATCTTGCTCATGAGCAATGGCTCTGAAGTGGACGGCCACTACACGCCCGGCGGCCTGGCCGAGACGGTGGTCAACCCGCTGCCGCGCAGCCGTCAGCGCGCCCAGCTGCACCACCTCGACGGCTACTACGAGCTGCGCAACCACATCGTGGACTTCCTGGTTTCGCGGGCCAAGGCCCACTGATTCTTCTTTTATCTTCTTCATCCCCTCAAGAGACACACCATGAACCGACTCGCCGTCACCGAAAAAATCATCAGCACCAAAGTAGCCAAGAGCATGTCCTGGGCCGCCATCGCCAAGAAGGTCGGCCAGTCCAAGGAATGGACCACGGCCCTGTGCCTGGGCCAGATGACCGCCACCCCCGAGCAGGCCAAGGCGCTGGGCAAGCTCTTTGCCCTGACCGCTGAGGAACAGAAATGGCTGCAGGTGGTGCCCTACAAGGGCTCGCTCCCCACGCAGGTGCCCACCGACCCGCTGATCTACCGCTGGTACGAGATCGTCAGCGTCTACGGCACCACCATCAAAGAGCTGATTCACGAGGAATTCGGCGACGGCATCATGAGCGCCATCGACTTCAGCATGGACATCGTGCGTGAGCCCGATCCCAAGGGCGACCGCGTCAACGTGGTGCTCTCGGGCAAGTTCCTGCCCTACAAGCAGTACTGAGCCCGCCCCGCCCTGGCCGCCTCCTCGGCCTCCGCTAAAATGCGGCCCATCCCCGAGGAGCGTTGCAGCGAAACCGATTGAGGCGTTTCGTCAGGCTTGGGGCGTGGCCGAGGGCGCAAGTGCCTTCGGCCCTCTCTTGCAACGACGCTCACCTTTGCCCCAAGGTGAGCCCATGTCTTCCGATTCCTCTTTGTCGCCCTCGGCCGCTCCGGCGGTGCCGTCCATGCTGCTGTCGGGCCTGGAGCCGCTGTCCGTGGGGCTGGGCAGCCTGTTCGTGAACATCGGCGAGCGCACCAATGTGACGGGCTCCAAGGCCTTTGCCCGCATGGTGCTGAACGGCGACTACGAGCAGGCGCTCGCGGTGGCCCGCCAGCAGGTGGAAAACGGCGCGCAGATCATCGACATCAACATGGACGAGGCCATGCTGGACAGCGAGGCGGCCATGGTGCGCTTCCTGAATTTGATCGCCAGCGAGCCCGACATCGCGCGCGTGCCCATCATGATCGACTCGTCCAAGTGGACCGTTATCGAGGCGGGGCTGCGCTGCATCCAGGGCAAGGGCATCGTCAACTCGATCTCCATGAAGGAAGGCCTGGACGCCTTCAAGCACCAGGCCAAGCTGCTCAAGCGCTACGGCGCGGCCGCCGTGGTCATGGCTTTCGACGAGAAAGGCCAGGCCGACACCTACGCCCGCAAGATCGAGATCTGCGAGCGGGCCTACCGCGTGCTGGTGGACGAGGTGGGTTTCCCGCCCGAAGACATCATCTTCGACCCCAATATCTTTGCCATTGCCACCGGTATCAAGGAGCACAACAACTACGCGGTCGACTTCATCGAGGCCACGCGCTGGATCAAGCAGCACCTGCCGGGCGCCAAGGTTTCAGGCGGCGTCTCCAACGTGTCCTTCAGCTTCCGCGGCAACGACCCGGTGCGCGAAGCCATCCACACGGTGTTTCTCTACCACGCCATCCAGGCGGGCATGGACATGGGCATCGTCAACGCCGGCATGGTCGGCGTTTACGACGAGCTCGAGCCGGTGCTGCGCGAACGCGTTGAAGACGTGGTGCTCAACCGCCGGCCCGATGCGGGCGAGCGCCTGATCGAGATCGCCGAAACCGCCAAGAGCGGCGCCAAGGACGACAGCAAGAAAAACGAGTGGCGCGCGCTGCCGCTGCGCGAGCGGCTGGCGCACGCCCTGGTGCACGGCATCAACGAGCACATCACGCTCGACACCGAAGAGATGTGGCAGCAGCTCAAAGCCGATGGCGGGCGCCCGCTGCATGTGATCGAGGGCCCGCTCATGGACGGCATGAACGTGGTGGGCGACCTCTTCGGCCAGGGCAAGATGTTCCTGCCGCAGGTGGTCAAAAGCGCGCGCGTGATGAAGCAGGCCGTGGCCCACTTGATTCCCTACATCGAGGAAGAAAAGCGCCAGCAGGAGGCGGCCGGCCAGGACGTGAAGTCCAAGGGCAAGATCGTGATTGCCACCGTCAAGGGCGATGTGCACGACATCGGCAAGAACATCGTCACCGTGGTCCTGCAGTGCAACAACTTCGAGGTGGTGAACATGGGCGTGATGGTGCCATGCCATGAGATCCTGGCGCGCGCCAAGGTCGAGGGGGCGGACATCGTGGGCCTGTCGGGCCTGATCACGCCCAGCCTGGAGGAGATGCAGTACGTCGCCGCCGAAATGCAGAAGGACGAGCATTTCCGCATCCGCAAAATTCCGCTGCTCATTGGCGGTGCCACCACCAGCCGGGTGCACACGGCCGTGAAGATTGCGCCGCACTATGAAGGCCCGGTGGTCTATGTGCCCGATGCCTCTCGCAGCGTGAGCGTGGCCCAGAGCCTGCTCTCGGACCAGGCCAGCAAGTACATCGCCGAGCTCAACGCCGACTACGACAAGGTGCGCACCCTGCACGCCAACAAAAAGCAGGTGCCCCTGGTGCCCCTGGCCAAGGCGCGGGCCAATGCCACGCGCCTGGATTGGGCGCACTACACGCCGCCGGCGCCCAAGTTCATCGGCCGGCGCCTGTTCAAGAACTACGACCTGGCGGAACTCGCGCCCTTCATCGACTGGACGCCCTTCTTCCAGACCTGGGACCTGGCCGGCCCCTTCCCGGCCATCCTGAAAGACGAGGTGGTGGGCACCGAGGCCGTGCGCGTCTATGGCGATGCCCAGCGCATGCTGCGCCGCCTGATCGAGGGCCGCTGGCTCACCGCCAACGGCGTCATCGGTTTCTGGCCCGCCAACAGCGTGGGCGAGGACATCGAGATCTACACCGATGAAAGCCGCCGTGAGCTGGCCATGACCTGGCACGGCCTGCGCCAGCAGAATGAGAAAACCGCCACCACCGGCCCCGATGGCCAGCCCCTCATGCGGCCCAACCGCTGTCTGTCGGACTTCATTGCACCCAAGGTGCTGCCGCCTGAGTTGGCTGCCGCACGTGCGGGCGCGGCTGGCGCGGAGGGCGCCGATGGCTTTCACATCCAAGACCACATTGGCCTGTTTGCCGTGACAGCCGGCATCGGCTCGGACAAGAAGGAAAAGTACTTCCTCGACGACCACGATGACTACTCGGCCATCATGCTCAAGGCCCTGGCCGACCGCCTGGCCGAGGCCTTTGCCGAGGCCATGCACCAGCGCGTGCGCCAGGACCTCTGGGGCTACGCCCACGCTGAGCAGCTGAGCCACGAGGACCTGATCGCCGAGAAGTACCGGGGCATCCGCCCCGCACCCGGCTACCCGGCCTGCCCGGATCACAGCGTCAAGCACGACATGTTCCGCCTGCTGCAGGCCCAGGACATCGGCATGGATCTCACCGAGAGCCTGGCCATGACGCCGGCGGCCTCGGTCAGCGGCTTCTACCTGAGTCACCCGGACGCGGTGTACTTCAACGTGGGCAAGATTGGCGATGACCAGGTGCAGGACCTGGCCCAGCGCCGGGGCGTGCCGCGCAGCGAATTGGAGCGTCTGCTCGCCCCCAATCTGTGAGGCCCCTGCCGGGCTGGTTGCAATTTTTAACTTTTAAGGGCCTGGGCGAGAGACATAGTGCGGACATTTCCCGCACCTTGAGCCGCCATGCCCCTGCCCCTTCCGCCGAACGCCACCTTGACCGGCATTCTCCGGTCTTCTCTGGCTTCCCAGGCCGAGTCTCTGGCCCGGGGCCCGCAGGCACCGCTGAGTGCAGTACGGCCAGTCCTCACCCTGAGCCCTGACGAGCTGGCCTTGCTGTTTCCCGGTTGGGCAGCCCTGCAGGCCTCCCCGCCCGTGGTCGAGCGGCCCCTGCCCTGATTCATCAGCCCTTGAGTTGCAGGCCCCGGCGGAACTGCACCGCCTCGGCCAGGTGGGCCGCGCTCAGGCGCTCGGCGCCGGCCAGGTCGGCGATGCTGCGGGCCACCCGCAGACAGCGGTGGATGCTCCGCCCCGACCAGCCTAGGCGCGTTGCGGCCGTGGTCAGGAACTGGCTGGCCGCCGCATCCAGCGCGCAATGCGCATCAATCAGCGGGCCCTGCAGGCCCTGGTTGCTCTGGCCCTGGCGGGTGTGCTGCCGCTGGCGCGCCTCAAGCACCCGCTCGCGAATGGCCGCACTGCGCTCTCCCGCAGTGGCGCCCACCAGTTCCTGCGGCGCCAGGGCACCGACTTCCACCCGCAGGTCGATGCGGTCCAGCAGGGGGCCGCTGATCTTGCCTTGGTATCGCGCCACCTGCTCGGGTGAGCAGCGGCAGGTCTGCAAGGCCGAGCCCAGGTGGCCGCAGGGGCAGGGGTTCATGGCCGCCACCAGCTGAAAGCGGGCAGGGAACTCAGCCCGCTGGGCAGCCCGTGCAATGGTGATCTGACCGGTCTCCAGCGGCTCGCGCAGCGCCTCCAGCGCAGCCCGTGGGAATTCGGGCAGTTCGTCCAAAAACAGCACGCCGCCATGGGCCAGTGAAATCTCGCCCGGCCGGGGTGGCGAGCCGCCACCCACCAAGGCCACGGCGCTGGCCGTGTGGTGCGGGGCGCAGGTCGGGCGCTGGCCCCAGCGCTCCAGGTTCAAGCGCCCGGCCAGCGAGGCCATGGCCGCGCTCTCCAGCGACTCTTGCAGCTCCATGGCCGGTAGCAGGCCGGCAAAGCGCTGGGCCAGCATGGACTTGCCCGAGCCCGGCGGGCCGATCAGCAAGACGCTGTGGCCGCCCGCCGCCGCAATTTCCAGGGCCCGCCGCGCGCTGGCCTGGCCCTTGACGTCGGCCATGTCGGGGTAAGCGGCCGGGCGGGCCGGGTCGGTAGGCGAGAGCCGCTGCCAGCCTTCGCCTGGTGGGGCGTCCTGCGCGGCGGGCATGAACTGCTGGGCCACGTCTGCCAGGTGGCTGGCCCGGTACACCCGCGCATGCGGCACCAGCGCCGCTTCTTCGGCGCTGCCGGGGGGCAGCACCAGCTCAGGAATGTCGCCTGCCTGCTGGCCCAGTGCCAGGCCCATGGCCAGCGCACCCCGGATGGGGCGCAGCTCGCCCCCCAGCGAGAGCTCGCCCGCAAATTCGAAGCGCCCCAGCCGGGCCGCGTCCAGCTGGCCACTGGCGGCCAGGATGCCCAGGGCGATCGGCAGGTCAAAGCGGCCGGAGTCCTTGGGCAGGTCGGCGGGCGCCAGGTTCACCGTGATGCGCTTGTTGGCCGGGAACTCCAGGCCGCTGTGGTGGATGGCCGAGCGCACGCGTTCACGCGCCTCCTTGACCTCGGTGTCGGCCAGGCCCACCAGCGTGAAGCTGGGCAGGCCGTTGGCCAGGTGGACCTCCACCAGGACGGGCCTGGCTTGCAGGCCAATCAGCGCACGGCTGTGCACGACGGACAAGCTCATGGTGGGCAGCAGGGGGAGTGGTGTGCCAAAGCAGTGCATCCCGTTGCACCGCCTTGGTGCAGTTCATTCGGATGCGGCGCACTGCACTGTAGAGCCGATCAGGGCGCGCAGGGTGGTCGGCCGGCAATAGATCGGCAGTGCTGACCATCTTTTACAGAGGGGTGGCCGCACGTCCGCCTGGCGCTGGCATGGTCTCTGCTTATGAGCACCTGTACTTCTCTTTGCAGCGTGCGTGTGAAAAAGGAAAACTGAACATGAAACTCGTCACAGCCATCATCAAACCGTTCAAGCTCGACGAGGTGCGCGAAGCCCTCTCGGCCATGGGGGTGCAAGGCATCACCGTCACTGAGGTCAAGGGCTTCGGCCGCCAGAAGGGCCACACCGAGCTCTACCGCGGCGCCGAGTACGTCGTTGACTTCCTGCCCAAGGTCAAGATCGAAGCGGCCGTGTCCACGGACCTGGTCGACCGCGTGATCGAAGCCATCGAGGGCGCTGCCCGCACCGGCAAGATCGGCGACGGAAAGATCTTTGTGTACGACCTCGAGCAGGTCGTGCGCATTCGCACCGGTGAAACCGGTAAAGAAGCGCTGTAAGGCCGAGAGGCTTTTCTCCCGTAGAAAGAACAGACTGCCATGAAAAAATTTCTTGCCTCCCTCGCCTTGGGCCTGAGCCTGCTGACCGGCGGTGCCGTGATGGCCCAGGCGCCTGCCGCCGCACCTGCGGCTTCTGCAGCTTCTGCGCCGGCTGCCGAAGCCAAACCCGCTGCTCCTGCTGCTGCCCCAGCCGCGGCCACTGCCGCCGCGCCGGCCGCTGCTGCACCTGCCGAACTGCCGGTGCCCAACAAAGGTGACACCTCCTGGATGATGGTCTCTACCCTGCTGGTCATCATGATGGCCATTCCGGGCCTGGCCCTGTTCTACGGCGGCCTGGTTCGCAGCAAAAACATGCTGTCGGTGCTGATGCAGGTGATGGTCACCTTCTCGATGATCAGCGTGCTGTGGGTCATTTACGGCTACAGCCTGGCGTTCACCGAGGGCAACGCCTTCTTCGGCGGCTTTGACCGCGTGATGCTCAAGGGCATCTGGGACAACGCGGCAGGCACCTTCGCCAACGCGGCCACCTTCAGCAAGGGCGTGGTGATCCCCGAGATCGTGTTCTCCGCCTTCCAGGCCACCTTCGCCGGCATCACCTGCGCCCTGATCGTGGGTGCCTTTGCCGAGCGTGCCAAGTTCGCCGGCGTGCTGCTCTTCATGGTGCTGTGGTTCACCTTCAGCTACATCCCGGTGGCCCACATGGTGTGGTTCTGGATGGGCCCGGACGCCTACGCCTCCAAGGAAGTCGTGGACGAGATGACCTCCAAGGCCGGTTTCATCTGGCAGATGGGCGCCCTGGACTTTGCCGGTGGCACCGTGGTGCACATCAATGCTGCCGTGGCGGGCTTGGTCGGCGCCTTCATGTTCGGCAAGCGCATTGGCTACGGCAAGGAAGCCATGGCTCCCCACAGCCTGACCCTGACCATGGTGGGCGCTGCCCTGCTGTGGGTGGGCTGGTTCGGTTTCAACGCCGGCTCCGCCCTGGAAGCCAACGGCTTTGCCGGCCTGGCCTTCATGAACACCCTGGTGGCCACGGCCGGTGCCGTGCTGACCTGGTGCATTGGTGAGGCCCTCATGAAGGGCAAGGCCTCCATGCTGGGCGCTGCCTCCGGCGCCGTGGCTGGCCTTGTGGCCATCACCCCCGCCGCCGGCAACGTTGGCATCGGTGGCGGCCTGATCATCGGCCTGATCGCCGGCTTCGCAGGCCTGTGGGGCGTGAGCGGTCTGAAAAAGCTGCTGGGCGCGGACGACTCGCTCGACGTCTTCGGCGTGCACGGTGTCTGCGGCATCTTGGGTGCCCTGCTCACCGGCGTGTTCAACAGCCCCTCCCTGGGCGGCCCCGGCTTCGTGGCCGACTGGGTCACGGCCACGGTCATCACCGCCGACGCCTATTCGATCGCCGACCAGGTGCTGGTGCAGGCCAAGGCCGTGCTGATCACGGTGGTGTGGTCGGCTGTGGTGTCCATCATCGCCTTCAAGATCGTCGACCTGACCATTGGTCTGCGTGTCACGGAAGAAGAAGAGCGCGAAGGCCTGGACATCAGCTCCCACGGTGAGACGGCCTACAACCGTTGACCCTGCGACTGTGAATGGATGGGCCGTCAAGCCGGCCCTTTGAGAGAGTCTCCTTTGGATGTTGAGCCCGTCGGCGAAAGCTGACGGGCTTTTTTTCGTCTGCGTGGGGGTTCCAAAAAATAGAACACCGCCAGTTCAAAAAATATCAGCCCAACTTCCCTGGGGCCGCGCTTACCATCTTGGCCATGGCATCTTTTGATGAATTGACCTCGGCCTGGTCTGCCCGCATCCGCGAGGCGGCCGCGCAAGGCCGCCAGCTGCGCCTGCGCGGCGGTGGCACCAAGGACTTTTATGGCGCGCCCCTGGGCAGCGCCGAGCTGCTGGACACGCGGCCGCTGAGCGGCATCCTGAGCTACGAGCCCAGCGAATTGGTGGTCACTGCCCTGGCTGGCACCCCGCTGGCCGAGCTGGAAGCCGCGCTGGCTGCCCAGGGCCAGGCCTTGGCTTTTGAGCCGCCGCACTTCGGCCCCGGGGCCACCGTGGGCGGCGCCGTGGCCGCGGGCCTGGCCGGGCCGGCCCGCGCCAGCGTGGGCGGGGTGCGCGACTTCGTGCTGGGCGCCCGGCTCATCAACGGCCGGGGCGAGCTGCTCACCTTCGGCGGCCAGGTCATGAAGAACGTGGCCGGCTACGACGTCTCGCGCCTCGTGGCCGGCAGCCTGGGCACCCTGGGTGTGTTGGTCGATGTGTCGCTCAAGGTGCTGCCCGTGGCCGTGAGCGAGGCCACGCTCAGGTGTGAAGGCGTGGCACAGCAGACCGCGCTGGACCTGCTCAACCGCTGGGGCGGCCAGCCCCTGCCCCTGAACGCCAGCTGCTGGGTGCACGACACCACCACTGAGCCTGCAGAAGATATGCTGTTCATACGCCTGCGCGGTGCCGCCGCTGCGGTGGAGGCCGCCGTGCCCCGGCTGCAGGCCGATGTGCAGGCCGTTGGCGGCCGCTTCAGCCGCATGGACCCGGCCCAGGCCGGCCCCGACTGGCAGGCCTGCCGCGAGCAGACCCTGCCCTTTTTCACGCCGCCTGCGGCCGATCTGTGCCTGTGGCGCATGAGCCTGCCGCAGACCGCGCCCGCGCTCGAGCTGCCCTGGCCCGCCCTTGTGGAATGGCACGGCGCCCAGCGCTGGTTGTGGGCACCTGCCTCGGCGGCTGGCCAGCTGCGCGCCCTGGCACAGCAGCTCGGTGGCCATGCCACGCTGTTGCGGGCCAGCCAGGCCGGCGGCGAGGCCGACAAGCGCACGGCTGGCGTGTTCACGCCGCTGCCGCCGGTGCAGCAGCGCATCCAGCGCGAGCTGCAACAACAATTCGATCCGTCCGGCGTGTTCGCCACCGCCCGGGCCGGGGTGTGAACCATGCAGACTCAACTCGCTCCCCTCTACCAGAACACAGCTGAAGGCCTTGAGGCCGAGGCCATCCTGCGCAAGTGCGTGCACTGCGGTTTTTGCACCGCCACCTGCCCCACCTACCAGCTGCTGGGCGACGAGCTCGATGGCCCGCGCGGCCGCATCTACCTCATCAAGCAGGTGCTCGAAGGTGCCCAGCCGACGCGCAAAACCCAGCTGCACCTGGACCGGTGCCTGACCTGCCGCAACTGCGAGACCACCTGCCCCAGTGGCGTGCAGTACGGCCACCTGGTCGACATCGGCCGCAAGATCGTCGATGAGCAGGTGCCTCGCCCCGCCGGTGAAAAAGCGCTGCGCTGGGCCCTCAAAGAAGGCCTGCCTTCACCGTTTTTCGCCCCGGCCATGAAGCTGGGCCAGGCGGTGCGTGGCCTCTTGCCTGCCAAACTTCAAAACAAGGTGCCCCAGCCGCGGCCATCTGGTGCGTGGCCCACGCGCACGCATGCGCGCCAGGTGCTCATGCTGGCCGGCTGCGTGCAGCCGGCCATGGCGCCCAACATCAACACCGCCACCGCCCGTGTGCTCGATGCCGCGGGCATTCAGGCCGTGATCGCGCCCGAGGCAGGCTGCTGCGGTGCCGTGAAGTTTCACCTCAATGACCAGACCGGTGGCCTGGCGCAGATGCGCCGCAACATCGATGCCTGGTGGCCGCATGTGGAGGCGGGCGTGGAAGCGCTGGTGATGAATGCCTCGGGCTGTGGCGTCACCGTCAAGGACTACGGCCACCACCTCCAGCATGACCCGGCCTACGCCGAGAAGGCCGCGCGCATCAGCGCGCTCACGCGCGACCTCAGTGAGTTGCTGCCCGAGCTGGTGCCTGCCTTGAAAGCGCACCTGGGCGGCAAGCGCCCCGGCACCCTGGCCTACCACCCGCCCTGCACGCTGCAGCACGGCCAGCAGCTGCGCGGCGGCGTGGAGACGCACCTGGCCGAGCTGGGTTTTGACATCGGCGTGGCCCGCACGGAGCCCCACCTGTGCTGCGGCTCGGCCGGCACCTACTCGGTGCTGCAGCCCGACATCTCCTATGAGCTGCGCGACCGCAAGCTCAAGAACCTGAGCGAGCTCCAACCCCAGGCCATCGTCTCAAGCAACATCGGCTGCATCACCCACCTGCAAAGCGGCACGGCCACGCCGGTGCGGCACTGGGTGGAGGTGCTCGACGAGGCGCTGCAGCTGGCCTGAGTGCTCAGGCTGCCAGCGCCGCCTCGATGTCCCGGGCGATGCCCTCGGGCTTGTCCACCGAGCCGTAGCGCTTGATCACCTGCCCGTCCTTGCCGATGAGGAACTTGGTGAAGTTCCACTTAATGGCCTCGGTGCCCAGTACGCCCGGGGCGGTTCGGGTGAGCCACTGCCACAGCGGATGGGCCTGGGGGCCGTTGACCTCGACCTTGCCCATCATCGGAAAACCCACGCCGTAGTTCTTCTGGCAAAAGCCCAGGATTTCGCTGTTGCTGCCCGGGTCTTGGCTGCCGAACTGGTTGCAGGGAAAGCCCATCACTGTGAACCCGCGTCCCGCAAACTGCTCGTGCAGCTTTTGCAGGCCGGCGAACTGCGGTGTGAAGCCGCAGGCACTCGCGGTGTTGACCACCAGCACCACCTGGCCGCGGTAAGGGGCGAGGTCCTGGGTCTGTCCATCAATGCCGAGGGCGCTGAAGTCGTGCAAGCTGTTCATGGAAATGTCTCCTTGATGGGGTTGGGTGTGGCCTGCGTTCAGTGGTCGAACAGGCTGGGGGAGGGCGGCGCTTGGGCCTGCAGGGCCTCGGCGGGAAAGGGGCGCAGGAAATCCATGCTGTCTTGGGGCCCCGCCTGCAGCCAGTCCTGGTACTGGCCGGGGGGCAGCACCACCACCATGCGCTTTTCCTCGCCGGGCTTGTGGAAGTGCTTCATGAGCGGGTGGGCATCGGCGTTGATGGTGAGCATGGTGAAGCTGTGCACCACCTCGCCCTGGGGTGAGGTCCAGGCCGACCACAGGCCCGCCAGCCCCAGGGGCTGGCCGTCAGCGTGGCTGATGCGCGTGGCGACAGCTCGGCCCGAGCGCCAATCGGGCTCGAAGAAAGCCTCGACCGGAATCACGCAGTGCTGGCCCCGCCGCCAGGCGTCGCGAAAGCTGGGCTTGTCGGCGGCGGTTTCGCTGCGGGCGTTGTAGGTGCGTTTGGCCAGCGTGAGGTCGCGGCTCCAGTGGGGCACCAGGCCGAAGAGCCCGCGCAGGGCTTCGCGCTCGGGCACGGCCTCGTCGCCGCTGTCGGCCTCCAGTGGCCGGTGGATGAAGGCGCCCTCATAGCCGGGCCAGATGTCGGTGCGCGTCAGGTCGGCGGGCGCCTCCACCCCGAAGGACTGGGCGTAGCTCTGGGGGCGGCTCAGTCCCTGGTAATGTGCGCACATGGCGCCGATTCTGCGGCAGCGCGCAAGCCGCTGCTCTTGCTGTGGAATTGATGCCTTCCCTTGAAAGATCCCCCATGCTGAACCGACGTCAAACTTTTCCGCCCCTGCTGCTCGGCTTGCTGGCAGGCCCCCTGAGCCTGACGGCAGCGCAGACGCAGGGCTTTCCCAGCCGCCCGATGAAGATCGTGGTGCCCTTCACGCCAGGGGGCTCGTCCGACGTGCTGGCGCGGGCCATTGGGCAGGAGCTGGCGCGCACCTTGAACCAGCCGGTGCTGATTGAGAACGTGCCCGGCGCCGGTGGCGCACTGGGTGCTGAGCGGGTGGCCAAGGCGCCCGCCGATGGCTACACGCTGCTCATGGGCCACGTGGGCACGCTCGCCACCAACCCGGCGCTGTACCCCAAGCTGGCCTATGACCCGCAGCGCAGCTTCACCCCCGTGGCCTGGGTGGCCCGGGTGCCCAATGTGTTGGTGGTCAACACCCATGTGCCCGCCCGCAGCCTGGCCGAACTCATTGCGCTGGCCAAAGCCCGGCCGGGGTCTCTGGCCTATGGCTCGGGGGGCAACGGCAGCGCTGCCCACACCACCATGGAATACCTCAAGCTGCGCACAGGCACTTCCTTCCTGCACATTCCCTACAAAGGCACAGCACCGTCGGTGAACGATCTTCTGGCCGGCCAAGTGCAGGTCTTGTTCACCGGCATCCCCGCGCTGCTGCCGCACATCAAGTCGGGCCGTATGCGCGCGCTGGCGGTCTCCAGCCCCGCGCGCCTGAGCGTGTTGCCGGAGGTGCCCACTGTCGCCGAGAGTCGGGTGCCCGGCACGCCGGGCTTTGAGGCCGATCAGTGGTACGGCCTGGTTGCCCCGGCCGGCACGCCGGCCGAGGTGGTGGCCCTGCTCAATCGCCTGGTCAATGCCGCCCTGGCCTCCGAGGAGGTGCGGACGCGCCTGGCTGCCGAGGGCGCCGAGGCCACGCCGGCTTCGCCCCAGGTGTTTGGCCAGCTGATTGCCAGCGAGCTGCCGCGTTGGGAAAAAGTGATCCGTGCGGCACGGATCACGCCGGACTGAGCCCGCGCTCAGTGCCGATCTTCAGGCCCGCTCAGGGCGGCCAGCATCGCCGCCAGCACGATGAGGGCGCCGCCCACCAGCGTGCGTGTGCTGAATTCGGCCGCGTCCAGCAGCGCCGAGGACACGCTGGCAAAGAGCAGCTCGGTGAGCATCACCAGTGAGGTGGTGTGCGCCGCCAGGCGCGCAGCCCCGTACTGCAGCCCCAGGTTGCTCAGCAGGAAGGCCAGGCACAGCCCGGCGGCCACCGGCCAGCCTGCACTGGCCAGGGCCGGGGCCGGCACCACCCCGGCCGCCATGCCCAGCGCACCGGCAGCCATCCCCATGAGCGCACCGCCGCCGAACATGGCGACCATGCGCCCTTCGCTGGGCGTGTGGCCGAGCTTGCGCAGCAGCACGTTGGTGATGGCAAAGAACACCCCGCCGCCCAGCGCCAGCCAGTCGGCGGCGCCCTGCGGCACGGGCCAGGGCGAATCGGGCGACTTGAGCACGATCACCACGCCGGCCAGCGCCAGCAACAGGCGCAGCAGCGAGCCCCTGCTGGGCCGCTCGCCCAGCACCGGCCAGGCCACCAGCACCGACCAGGCGGGCATCAGGTAAAACAGCAGCACCACGCGCACCACATCGCCCGTGGTCACCGCCCAGTTGAAACCCACGTTGGTCAGCCCCGAGGCCAGCACAAGCAGCCACAGGGCCGGGTGCTGCAGCAGGACTTGCCAGGCCCGGGGGCGCCAGCACAGCACGCAGGCCAGGGCGACGCCGTAGACCAGCGCTGTGCTCCACAGGGGGTGCAGGCCTTGTGACTCCAGTTGCCTGAAGGGCCACCACGACAGGCCCCATACCAGGGCATTGAGCAGCAGCCCGGCCACCGCCAGCCCGCGGGCGTCGGCGCGCCGCATGTCAGTGCGAGCGGTCGCTGCGCGCGATCACCAGCAAGGCTTCCACCTGGTCTTTGTGCACAACCAGGTTGCGCCGATGCCAGCGCTGGATCAGCCACATGAAGCCGGCCACCACCAGGCCGAAGGCGGTGATGGCGCCGAAGGCCGACAGCCCCATGCCCGTGGACAGCGCATAGAAGCCGCCCAGCCCCAGGATGCAGGCCTGCTCGTTGAAGTTCTGCACAGCGATCGAGCGGCCGGCCCCCATGAGGTTGTGGCCTCGGTGCTGCAGCAGCGCGTTCATGGGCACCACCAGGAAGCCGCCCAGCCCGCCCAGCAGGATGAGGAAGGGCGCGGCCAGCCAGACGTTGTCGATCACGTTCATCAGCATCACCAGCAGACCCATGCCGATGCCCAGCGGCATCAGGCTGGTGGCCTGGTCCAGGCGCATGCGCATGGAGGCCATCACCGCGCCCACGGCCGTGCCGATGGCCACCACGCCCACCAGCGAAGAGGCCTGTGTGGTGTTGTAGCCCAGGGCGGCGGCGGCCCAAGCCAGCACGATGTAGCGCAGGTTGCCCGAGACACCCCAGAACAGGGTGGTGGTGGCCAGTGAAATCTGGCCGAGCTTGTCGCGCCAGAGTGCGCTGTTGCAGCGCCAGAAGTCGGGCAGCAGCTCCAGCTTGTTGCGGGGCATGGGGCGCATGTCCACGCCCGTGTTCGGGATGCGCGTGTTGAACCATGCCGCCAGGCCGTAGACCAGGATCAGCACCGTAATGGCCGCCTCGGCGCCCGTGTCGATGCCGGTGGTCACAAGTGGCAGGTCCAGGGCCAGCAGCGCGCTAGAGACCTGGTGGCCCACCAGCTGGCCGCCCAGCAGCACGCCCAGGATGATGGAGGCGATCGTCAGGCCCTCGATCCAGCCATTGGCCTTGACCAGTTGCGAGGCCGGCAGCAGTTCGGTGAGGATGCCGTACTTGGCTGGCGAATAGGCCGCCGCACCCAGGCCCACCACGGCATAGGCCAGCAGCGGGTGTGCAGAAAACAGCATGGCCAGGCAGCCCACCACCTTGATGCTGTTGCTCACGAACATCACCCCGCCCTTCGGACGCGAATCGGCATATGCCCCGACGAAGGGGGCCAGCACCACGTAGAACAAGGCGAACATGGGAACCAGGGCCGCGGGTTGCCACTTGGGCGCACCACCGGCACGCAGCAGTTCCACGGCCACCACGAACAGCGCGTTATCAGCCAATGAGCTGAAGAACTGGGCTGCCATGATGGTGTAAAAACCGCGCTTCATTGAGAGATTCGGGTCACGGTTTAGGGGCCATCAGGAGGACTGATGGTCAGGCAAAGGCAGGGTGTCTCCTGGAAGTCCCGGTTTATAGCATGCAGGGGGGTGCCAAAATGGACATGAAATCCACGTCCACGCTAGGCCCATCGCGCGACCCTGTCCTCCACGTCAGCGCTTGACCGGCGTGGGCTGACGCCCCCGCTTTTGACGCAAACCCGACCCATGCCCCGTCCCATTCTGGCCACCATCCATGCCCCGGCGCTGCGCCACAACCTGGCGCGCATGCAAGCTGCCGCGGGCGATGCCAAGGTCTGGGCCACCGTCAAGGCCGATGCTTATGGCCACGGCATCGAGCGCGTGGTCGATGCGTTTCGGGCCGCCGACGGCTTTGCCTTGCTGGACTTCTCCGAGGCCGAGCGCCTGCGCGCGCTCGACTGGCGCGGCCCCATTCTGCTGCTCGAAGGCTGCTTCGAGCAGCGCGACTTGGAGCATTGCTCCCGCCTGGGCCTGTGGCACGTGGTGCACTGCGAGGAGCAGATTGACATGTTGGCCACGCACAAGACCCAGGTGCCGCACCGGGTGTACCTCAAGATGAACTCGGGCATGAACCGGCTGGGCTTCAAGCCCGAGCGCTACCGCGCCGCGTGGACGCGGCTCAATGCCCTGCCGCAGGTGGAGGAGATCTCGCTGCTCACGCACTTCAGCGACGCGGACGGCGACAAGGGCATTGCCGCCCAGGTGGCTGCTTTCGAGGCCGTCACCGCCGACCTGCCTGGCGAGCGCACGCTGAGCAACAGCGCGGCCATGCTGCGCCACAGCCCGGCCCTGGCGCTGCGCTCGGACTGGGTGCGCCCCGGCATCGCGCTTTATGGAAGCGCCCCCGATTTTCCGCAGCACAGCGCGGCCAGCTGGGGCCTGCAGCCGGGCATGACGCTGGCCTCGCGCATCATCGCTGTGCAGGACTTGCAGCCCGGCGACACCGTCGGCTACGGCTCCACCTTCACGGCCGAGCAGGCCATGCGCATCGGGGTGGTGTCCTGCGGCTACGCGGATGGCTACCCCCGCCATTGCCCCACCGGCACCCCCGTGCTGGTGGACGGCCAGCGCACCCGCCTGCTGGGCCGGGTGAGCATGGACATGGTCACGGTCGACCTCACGCCCCTGCCGCAGGCCGGCATGGGCAGCCACGTCACCTTGTGGGGCCTGGCCGCCAACGGCCAGTGCCTGTCGATCGACGAGGTGGCCGCCGCCGCTGGCACGCTGGGCTACGAGCTCATGTGCGCCCTGGCGCCGCGGGTGCCCGTGCAGGTCCAGACCGAGGATTGAGCCCAGGCCCCGTTGGGATCAATGGCCCCAGTGACCATCCGGATTGCCTCTTTTTCCAGCACGTGGCGCCAGCGCCGACTGCACAATCTCGCCCGCACCACCAGTTTTTTCCTGGAGAATTTTTCATGAACCGCAGACAACTTTCCCGCCTTGCCCTGGGCCTGGGCCTGGCCGGCGCGCTGGCCGTGCCCGCCTTCGCCCAAAACTTCCCGAGCAAGCCCATCCGCATCGTGGTGCCCTTCGGTGCCGGCGGCGTGGCCGATCTCACGGCCCGCACGGTGGCCACCAAGATGGCCGAGGGCCTGGGTCAGTCGGTGGTCATCGAGAACAGGCCTGGCGCCGGTGGCGTGGTGGCCGGTGACACGGTCGCCAAGGCCGACCCGGATGGGCACACGCTGCTGCTCATGTCCAACGGCACGGCCGTGAGCGCCGGCCTCTTCAAGTCCTTGCCTTTCGATCCGGTGAAGGACTTCACGCCGATCTCGACCCTGGGCTTTTTTGACATCGCCATCATTGCCCCGGCCAACTCGCGCTTCAAGACACTGCAGGAGCTGGTGGCCTTTGCCAAGGCCAACCCGGGCAAGCTCAACATCGGCAGCATCAACATCGGCAGCACGCAGAACCTGGCGGCCGAGCTGTTCAAAACGTCGGCCGGCATCGACGCGCAGATCGTGCCTTTCAACGGCACGCCAGCCGTCATCACGGCGCTGCGTGGCGGTCAGGTGGATGTGGCCGTGGAGATCCTGGGCCCCATGATGTCGCAGATCCGTTCTGATGCCGTACGCGCCCTGGCCGTGACGGGCGACAAGCGTGCGGCCGTGCTGCCCGAGGTGCCTACCGCCAGGGAAGCCGGTGTCGCCAACTTCAGTGCGTCGAGCTGGAATGGTCTGGCCGCGCCTGCCAAGACACCCAGGGCCGTGATCGAGCGCCTGCAAAGGGAAATCACCCTCGCGGTGAATTCGCCTGACGTGAAGAAAAAGCTCGCCGACCTGAACGTGGACGCGCAGGCCAGCTCGCCGGAACAGACCGCGGCGCTGCTGGCCAGCGAGATCAAGCGCTGGGGCGATGTGATCGTTCGCGCCAAGATCCCGCAGCAGTGAGCGCCTAGACCGGCAGACCGTCCCTCAGGCGGCGGCCAGCCGGGTCGCCAGTTGCCGGATCAGCTCCTGGGTGGACTGCTGTGTCAGCGTGGTCGGGCGCTGTGAGCTCACGGCCATCGCGACCCCGCTGCGCAGGCGCGGCGAGCCGATGGGCCGCACCGTAAAAGCCCGGGGCTGGCCCGAATTGCGCACCGCGTGCCCGGCCAGCACGGCGCTGCCGGCGCCGTCGGCCACCAGCTCCAGGATGGAGGCCACGCTGTCAACTTCGAGCGCGATGCGGGGCTTCAGACCCAGGGCCGCGAGCTCACCATCGACCTGCAGCCGAATCGCGTTCGTGCGGCTGGGAATCACCAGGGGCACGTCGGCAAGCGCCCGCAGCGGCACGGCGCGCGCGGCGGTGCTGCGCCCGCCCTGGGCCGCTTGCACCAGGAACAAATCTTCTTGAAAGAGGTGCGTGAGCTCCACGTCGGGCGAGGGGGCCGCGTTGTAGAGCAGCGCAATGTCCAGGCGCCCGCTGGAAAGCGACTCCAGCATCGCCGTCGAGAGGCCTTCCGTCAGCGAGAGCGTGGCCTGCGGCATGGTCTGGCGAAAAGCATGGATCAGCGGCACCGCCATCATGCGGGCGATGGTGGGCGGCAGGCCCACCGCCACCCGACCGGCCAGGGCGCCGCGCACTCGCCCGAGCTCCTCACGCGCGCGCTCCACCTGGTGCAGGATGCCGCGCCCGTGCTCGAGCAGCAGCTTGCCGGCCTCGGTGGGCTGCGCGCCCCGGCCATTGCGGATCAGCAGGTTCTGCCGCAGCTCCACCTCCAGCAGGCGCACCTGGCGGCTGAGCGCGGGCTGCGCCACATCCAGGGCCGTGGCGGCGCGGGTGAAGCTGCCCAGCTCGGCCACCCGCACGAAGTACTCGATCTGTTTGAGGTCCATGGACTGCGGTTCAGTGAATAACCTGCCACCTATTATGCGTTTTTGTTATAGCTGTTAGTGGCCCCGCATCCTAGGCCGCCCGGTGGGTGGACCGGACAATGGCGGACATGAGTTCTTCCAGCATCCACGCCGCCAGCACAGCCCTGCGCGGCATTTCATCCATGGCCACCCGCCTGTTGCTGGCCGAGCTTGCGGCCGATTGGCAGGCCCGCACCGGCCAGGCTGTGGAGATCGAGTCGGTCGGCGGTGTCGATGCCGCGCGCCGCGTGCAGGCCGGCGAGGCCTTCGACCTGGTGTTCCTCGCGGCCGACGCCCTGGCCAAGCTCGAGGCGGCTGGCTGCATTGAGCCAGGCACCCGCGTGAACCTGGCGGTTTCCGGCACATCGGTGACGGTGCCGGCCGGCGCGGCCTTGCCCGACATCGGCAGCGAAGACGCCGTGCGCGAGGCCGTGCTGGCGGCGCCCAGCCTGAGCTATTCCACCGGCCCCAGCGGCGTGGCCCTCTCGCGCCTCTTTGAGCGCTGGGGCATTGCCCAGCAGATTCAAAGCCGCATCGTCACGCCGCCACCGGGCACCCCGGTGGGCTCGCTGGTTGCGCAGGGTCAGGTGGCCTTGGGCTTTCAGCAGCTCAGCGAGCTGATCCATGTGCCAGGCATCACCATCGTCGGCCCGCTGCCGATTGCCATCGCCATTGACACCGTTTTTGCCGGCGCGGTCCGCCAAGGCGCTGCACAACCGGCGCAAGCCCGCGCGCTGCTGGCTTTCATGGCCACCCCCGAGGCGGCGGCCGCCAAGCGCCGCCAGGGCATGGCGCCGGTCTGAATTCACCCCTTTCCAAGGAGCTACCCATGATCATTGATTGCCACGGCCACTTCACCACGGCCCCCAAGGCGCTGGAAGACTGGCGCAACCAGCAGATCGCCGGCATCAAGGACCACTCGGTCATGCCACGCGCCGCTGACCTGAAGATCAGTGACGACGAGCTGCGCGAAGCCATCGAGACCAACCAGCTCAAGCTCATGAAAGAGCGCGGCAGCGACCTCACGCTGTTCTCGCCACGCGCGAGCTTCATGGCCCACCACATCGGCGACTTCCAGGTGTCTTCCACCTGGGCGGCCATCTGCAACGAGCTGGTCTTCCGTGTGAGCCAGCTCTTCCCTGAGCATTTCGTGCCCGTGGCCATGCTGCCGCAGTCACCCGGCGTGGACCCGGCCACCTGCATTGCCGAGCTCGAGAAATGCGTCAAGGAATACGGTGCGGTGGGCATCAACCTCAACCCCGATCCCTCGGGCGGCCACTGGACCAGCCCGCCGCTGACCGACCGGCACTGGTACCCCATCTACGAGAAGATGGTCGAGTACGACCTGCCGGCCATGATCCATGTGAGCACCTCCTGCAACGCCTGCTTTCACACCACGGGCGCGCACTACCTCAATGCCGACACCACGGCCTTCATGCAGGTGGTGCAGGGCGACCTGTTCAAGGACTTCCCTACGCTCAAGTTCCTCATTCCGCACGGTGGCGGCGCGGTGCCCTACCACTGGGGCCGCTTCCGGGGCCTGGCGCAGGAAATGAAAAAGCCCCTGCTCACCGAGCATGTGCTGAACAACGTGTACTTCGACACCTGCGTCTACCACCAGCCGGGCATTGATTTGCTCAACACCGTGATCCCGGTCAAGAACGTGCTGTTTGCTTCCGAGATGATCGGCGCCGTGCGCGGCATCGACCCGCAGACCGGCCACTACTATGACGACACCAAGCGCTACATCGAGGCCAGCAAGATCCTGTCGGCCGAGGACAAGCACCAGATTTACGAAGCCAACACCCGCCGCGTGTTTTCGCGCCTCGATGCGCGCCTGAAGGCCGCAGGCAAGTAAAACCCCCAAGGAGTCCCACCATGTATGAACTCGGCGTTGTCTACCGCAACATCCAGCGCACCGACCGCGCGAGCACCGACGCGCTCGCCGCCTTGGGCTCGGCCACCGTCCACGAAGCCATGGGCCGCGTGGGCCTTCTCAAGCCCTACATGCGCCCCATCTTCCCGGGCGCGCAGGTCTCGGGCACGGCCGTGACCGTGCTGCTGCACCCCGGCGACAACTGGATGATGCATGTGGTGGCTGAGCAGGTTCAGCCCGGCGACATCGTGGTGGCTGCCGTCACCGCCGAGTGCACCGATGGCTACTTTGGTGATCTGCTGGCCACCAGCTTCCAGGCCCGCGGCGCCCGCGCGCTGGTGATCGACGCCGGTGTGCGCGATGTCAAAGAGCTGCACAAGATGAACTTCCCCGTGTGGAGCCGTGCCATCAGCAGCAAGGGCACCATCAAGGCCACTCTGGGCTCGGTCAACATCCCCGTGGTGTGCGCCGGCATGAGCGTGAACCCCGGCGATGTGATCGTGGCCGACGACGACGGCGTGGTCTGCGTCCCCCGTGCGATGGCCGCCAAGACCCTGGAGGCCGCGCGCGCCCGCGAGGCCAACGAAGGCGAAAAACGCGCCAAGCTCGCCTCCGGCGTGCTGGGCCTGGACATGTACAAGATGCGCGAGCCCCTGGAAAAAGCGGGTCTGCGCTACATCGATTGAGGCCATCATGAACACACCCACCACGGCAGACTTCACCAAGACCCCCGGCTGGCTCGACTGGTATGCCGGCCCCTCCAAGCCCCGCTTCCAGCTGCCGGCCGGCGCGGTCGATGCGCACTGCCATGTGTTCGGCCCAGGCGCCCAGTTTCCGTATGCGCCCGAGCGCAAGTACACCCCCTGCGATGCCAGCAAGGCGCAGCTCTTTGCCCTGCGCGACCACCTGGGCTTTGCGCGCAACGTGATCGTGCAGGCCACCTGCCACGGCGCTGACAACCGCGCCTTGGTGGACGCCTGCGTCTCCAGCGGCGGCAAGGCGCGCGGTGTGGCCACGGTGCGCCGCTCGGTCACCGACGAAGAACTGCAGAGCCTGCACGCCGCTGGCGTGCGCGGTGTGCGCTTTAACTTCGTCAAGCGCCTGGTGGACTTCACGCCCAAGGACGAGCTCATGGAGATTGCTGGCCGCATCGGTAAGCTCGGCTGGCACGTGGTGATTTACTTCGAGGCGGTGGACCTGCCCGAGCTGTGGGACTTCTTCACCAGCCTGCCCACCACGGTGGTGGTGGACCACATGGGCCGCCCTGATGTGAGCAAGCCCATCGATGGCCCGGAGTTCGCGCTCTTTCTGAAGTTCATGCGCGAGCACCCCAATGTGTGGAGCAAGGTCTCCTGCCCCGAACGCTTGTCCGTGTCCGGCCCCAAGGCACTCGATGGCGAGCACAATGCCTACCGGGACGTGGTGCCCTTTGCCCGCCGCATCGTGGAGGAGTTCCCCGACCGCGTGCTCTGGGGCACTGATTGGCCGCACCCGAACCTGAAAGACCACATGCCCGACGACGGCCTCTTGGTGGACTTCATCCCGCACATCGCGCCCACGGCCGAGCTGCAAAAAAAGCTGCTGGTGGACAACCCGATGCGCCTGTACTGGCCCGAGGAGATCTGACATGGCACTCGACAAACCCTACCTGGATGTGCCCGGCACCATCATCTTTGATGCCGAGCAAAGCCGCAGAGGCTACTGGCTCAACCAGTTCTGCATGAGCCTGATGAAGGCCGAGAACCGCGACAGGTTCAGGGCCAATGAACGCGCCTACCTCGATGAATGGGCCATGACCGAGGAGCAGAAGCAGGCTGTGCTGGCACGCGATCTGAACTGGTGCATTCGCACCGGCGGCAACATCTACTTCCTGGCCAAGATCGGCGCCACCGACGGCAAGAGCTTCCAGCAAATGGCCGGCTCCATGACCGGCATGACCGAGCAGGAATACCGCGACATGATGATCAGCGGCGGGCGCAGTGTGGTGGGCAACCGCCACCTTGGCGAAGACGGTGACGCCCAGCCGCACCGCCAGCCCCAGGGCTCCGGCGCCACCCCCAAGAAAGAAGGCAACTGACATGGCACGCATCACCGCCTCTGTGTTCACTTCCCATGTGCCGGCCATCGGCGCCGCCATGGACCTGCACAAGACCCATGAGGACTACTGGAAGCCGGTCTTCGCTGGCTACGAGTACTCCAAGCAGTGGATGAAGGAGAACAAGCCCGACGCCATCATCCTGGTGTTCAATGACCACGCCACGGCCTTCAGCCTGGAGATGATCCCCACCTTCGCCATTGGCACGGCGGCCGAGTTCAAGCCGGCCGACGAGGGTTGGGGCCCGCGCCCGGTGCCCATGGTCAAGGGCCATCCGGACCTGGCCTCGCACATTGCGCAAAGCGTGATCCAGCAGGACTTTGACCTGACCATCGTCAACAAGATGGACGTGGACCACGGCCTGACGGTACCCCTGTCGCTGATGTGTGGCGAGCTCGACCCCCAGAAGGACGCCTGGCCCTGCCCGGTGATTCCCTTCGCCGTGAACGTGGTGCAGTACCCCGTGCCCAGCGGCATGCGCTGCCTGAAGTTGGGCCAGGCCATCCGCAAGGCTGTCGAGAGCTACGACGAAGACCTGAACGTGCACATCTGGGGCACGGGCGGCATGAGCCACCAACTGCAGGGCGCGCGCGCCGGTCTCATCAACCGTGAATGGGACAACGCCTGGCTGGACAAGATGATCAAGGACCCGGTGGCCTGCGCCCAGACCCCGCATATCGACTACGTGCGCGAGGCGGGCAGCGAAGGCATCGAGCTCGTGATGTGGTTGATCGCCCGCGGCGCCATGGCTGACCTGAACGACACCCAGGTCCTTGGGCCAGCCCCCAAGGTCAAGCACCGCTTCTATCACGTGCCCGCGTCAAACACCGCTGTGGGCCACGCCATTTTGGAAAACACCTGAGCCTCAAAGGAAAACCATGACCATCAAAGTCGCACTCGCTGGCGCCGGCGCCTTCGGCATCAAGCACCTGGACGGCATCAAGAACATTGCCGATGTCGAGGTGATCTCTCTCATCGGCCGTGATCAAGCCAAGACCCAGGAAGTGGCCGACAAGTACGGCATCGGGCACGTCACCACCGACCTCGCTGAGAGCCTGAAGATCAAGGAACTCGATGCCGTCATCCTCTGCACCCCCACGCAGATGCATGCGGCCCAGACCAAGGCCTGCCTGGAGGCCGGCAAGCATGTGCAGGTGGAGATTCCCCTGTGCGACGTGTTGCGCGAGGGTGAGGAAGTGGTGGCCCTGCAGAAGCAGACCGGGCTGGTGGCCATGTGTGGCCACACCCGCCGCTTCAACCCCAGCCACCAGTACGTGCACAAGAAGGTAAAGGCCGGCGAGTTCAACATCCAGCAGCTGGATGTGCAAACCTACTTCTTCCGCCGCACCAACATGAACGCGCTGGGTCAGCCCCGCAGTTGGACCGACCACCTGCTGTGGCACCACGCTGCCCACACCGTGGACCTGTTTGCCTACCAGGCCGGCAGCCCCATCGTCAAAGCCAATGCCCTCCAGGGCCCGATTCACCCCGCGCTGGGCATCGCCATGGACATGAGCATCCAGCTGCAGGCCGCCAACGGTGCGATCTGCACGCTCTCGCTCTCGTTCAACAACGACGGCCCGCTGGGCACCTTCTTTCGCTACATCGGCGACACCGCAACCTACCTCGCCCGCTATGACGACCTGTTCAGCGGCAAGGAAGAAAAAATCGATGTCTCCAAGGTGGACGTGTCCATGAACGGTATCGAGCTGCAGGACCGCGAGTTCTTCGCCGCCATCCGCGAAGGCCGCGAGCCCAACGCCAGCGTGGCCCAGGTGCTGCCCTGCTACCAGGTGCTGCACCAACTCGAGCAACAGCTGAGCCATTGATCCACCCCTGAGGCGCTGCGCGCCTTCCCCTTCAGGGGACGACACCTGCGGCCCGGCAAAGCCGGTTTCGCGGTGTCCCTGGTCTTGGATTGATTCGCGACGACTTTTCTCATTTCGGAAGTCCCTCACATGCAAGAGCGTCAACTTGGCCCCTTCAGCGTCAGTCCCATTGGCTTGGGGCTCATGAACATCTGTCACGCCTACGGCACGCCGATCTCCGAGGAGGAAGCCGAGCGCCTGCTGCTGGCGGCGCTGGATGCGGGCGTCACGCACTTTGACACGGCAGCCCTCTACGGCTTTGGCGCGAGCGAAACCCTGGTCGGCAAGTTCCTCTCCAAGCACCGCGCCCGCTTCACCCTGGCCAGCAAGTGCGGCATGGCGGGCGTGCCCAACGCCGAGGGCGTGAAGGTGCGCGTGATCGACGGCCGGCCCGCCACGCTCAAGGCCGATTGTGAGAAGGCCCTCCAGCGCCTGCAGACGGACGTGATCGACCTGTACTACCTGCACCGCTGGGACATGCAGGTGCCTGTGGAAGACAGTGTGGGCGCGTTGGCCGACCTGGTGCGCGAAGGCAAGATCCGCAGCATCGGCCTGTCGGAGGTGTCAGCCGGCACGCTGCGCCGCGCGCATGCGGTGCACCCGATTGCCGCGCTGCAGACCGAGTATTCGCTCTGGACGCGCAACCCCGAGATCGCGGTGCTCCAGGCCTGCCGTGAACTCGGCGTGAGCTTTGTGGCCTTCAGCCCGGTGGCGCGTGGTTTTCTGAGCGGCCCGCTGGACGTGGCGGCCTTTGATGCCAAGGACATCCGCCGCGCCATGCCGCGCTTTTCGCCCGAGAACTACGCCAAGAACCAGGCCCTGCTGCCGGCCTACCTGGCGATTGCGGCCGAGGTCGGCTGCACGCCCTCGCAACTGGCGCTGGCCTGGCTGCTGCACCAGGGCGAGCACATCCTGCCCATTCCGGGCACCCGCAGTGTGGCCCACCTGATGGACAACCTGGGGGCGGTGAATGTGCGGCTGCCCGCCGAGGTGCTGGCCCGGTTGGATGCGCTCATCAACCCGCACACGGTGCACGGCAGTCGCTACACCGCGCAGGGCAACAGCGAGGTCGACACCGAGGTGTTCTGAGGGCGCGCGCGGCCGGCCTTCAGCCGGGGTAGAGCCCCAGCTGCCGCGCCTGCACCCGGGCCATGCCGAGCAGCGCATCGATCATGGGAGTGGCCACGCCCGTGAGCTGGCCGAGCTCGCGCACCGCCGTGAGCAGTGCATCGAGTTCCACCGGTTTGCCGGCCTGCACGTCCTGCAGCATGGAGGTGCGAAAAGCCCCCAGCTTGCGCGTGACCGCATGGCGGTCTTCGGGCTCCTGATTGATCACGATGCCCAGGCGAGCGCCTATGGCCTTGGCCTCGAGCATCATGGCCGAGATGAAGCCGCGCAGCAGGGTGTCGTCCATGATGCGGTCGGTGGTGGCGCCGGTCAGGGCGCTGATGGGGTTCACCGTCATGTTGCCCCAGAGCTTGAACCAGATGTCTTTTTGTATGCAGTCTGAGCGCTCAGCCTCAAAGCCGGCGCGCTGCAGCAGGGCCGCCAGGGCCTTGAGGCGCTCGCTGGCACCGCCTGAGGGCTCGCCCACGATGAGGCCTTGGCCGAAGTGGTGCTGGACCACACCGGGCTCCTTCAGAGAGCAGCTGGCATGCACCACGCAGCCGATGAGGTGCTGCGGCGCAATGGCCTGGGCAATGCGCCCATCGGCATCCACCGACTCCAGCCGTGTGCCCGCCAGCGCGCCGCCAAAGCCTTCGAGGAACCACCAGGGTACGCCGTTCATGGCCGTCATCACCACGGTGTGCTCGCCCAGCAGCGGGCTGATCTGCCCCGCCACTTCGGCCATGGCTGGGGCTTTTAAGGCCACCACCACCAGGTCTTGCACGCCCAGGTCTTGGGCGCGATCACTGGCGGCCACAGCCACCGAGCGCACGGGCTCGCTGCCTGCATGCAGGCGCAGGCCGTGCATCTGCAGGGCTTGCAGCGTGGCGCCGCGCGCCAGCACGCTGACGCGGCAGCCGGCCGAGGCCAGGCGGGCGCCTATCCAGCCACCGATGGCGCCCGCGCCCACGATGGCCACACGTTCAAAAGCAGGGGATGAAGTGCTCATGCGCCAAGTCTAGGGCCTGCCCCCTACACTCGAGAAATGGCCAAGGACAAGACGCACTACAGCTGCAGCGAATGCGGCGGCACCACCCCCAAATGGCTGGGCAAGTGCCCGCACTGCGGCGCCTGGAACTCGCTGGTGGAGGCCGTGGCCGAGCCGGCGGGCGCGGGCAAGAACCGCTTTGCCGGCCGCCCAGGCCTGGCGCCGGCGTCCGAGCTCATGGCGCTGTCGCAGATTGAAGCCAGCGATGTCGAGCGCACGCCCACCGGCCACGAAGAACTGGACCGCGTGCTGGGCGGCGGCATTGTCGAAGGCGGTGTGGTGCTGATCGGCGGTGACCCGGGCATTGGTAAGTCCACCTTGCTGCTGCAGGCGCTGGACTCGCTGCAGCGCCAGGGTCAGTCCACGCTTTACATCACGGGCGAGGAAAGCGGCGCGCAGGTGGCGCTGCGGGCGCGGCGCCTGGGCCTCGAAGGCTCGCAGGTTCAGGTGCTGGCCGAGACGCAGCTCGAAAAAATGCTGGCCACGCTGCAGGCCGCGCAGCCAGCGGTGGCCGTGATCGACTCCATCCAAACCGTGTACTCCGACCAGCTCACCTCGGCCCCCGGCTCGGTGGCGCAGGTGCGCGAATGCGCGGCCCACCTCACGCGCGCGGCCAAGGGCGACGGCGTGAGCATCATCCTGGTGGGCCACGTCACCAAAGAGGGCGCCCTGGCCGGCCCGCGCGTGCTCGAGCACATGGTGGACACCGTGCTGTACTTTGAGGGCGACACGCATTCGAGCTTTCGCCTGGTGCGCGCCATCAAGAACCGCTTTGGCGCGGTCAACGAGATCGGCGTCTTCGCCATGACCGACAAGGGCCTCAAGGGCGTGAGCAACCCCAGCGCCATTTTTCTGTCCCAGCATGCCGAGCCCGTGCCCGGCAGCTGCGTGATGGTCACGCTCGAGGGCTCGCGCCCATTGCTCGTGGAAATTCAGGCCCTGGTCGATTCGGGCGGCCCCAGCCCCCGGCGCCTCTCGGTGGGCCTGGACCGCGATCGCCTGGCCATGCTGCTGGCCGTGCTGCATCGGCACGCGGGCGTGGCCTGTTCGGACCAGGACGTGTTCGTCAACGCCGTGGGCGGCGTGCGCATCAGCGAGCCCGCCGCCGACCTGGCCGTCATGCTGGCCATTGCCTCGAGCCTGCGCGCACGCGCGCTGCCCAAGGGCTTCATCGCCTTCGGCGAGGTGGGTCTGGCCGGCGAGGTGCGGCCCGCGCCCCGCGGCCAGGAGCGCCTGAAGGAAGCCGCCAAGCTCGGCTTTTCCGTGGCCGTGGTGCCCAAGGCCAATGCGCCGAAAAAGCCCATTGAGGGCCTGACCATCCACGCGGTGGAGCGGGTCGAGCAGGCCTTGGACGTCTTGCGCACCCTGGCCTGATTCCCGCGCGCATGAGCCCGCCCGCCCCCTTGCCAGAGCGCTTGCCTGAGCGCTTGCAGCTCAGCGCCGGCGTGGGCTTTGCACTGGCGGCGGGCCTGGCCTGGGGCCTGGTGTTCGTCGCCCCCGTGCTGCTGTCCGACTACTCACCTGCGATGCTGACTTTCGGGCGCTACCTCGCCTTCGGCCTCATTGCCCTGCCCCTTGCATGGCGCGACCGGCAGGCCCTGGCACACCTCTCGCGCGCCGACTGGCAGGAGGCGCTCAAGCTGGCCGCCGTGGGCAACCTGCTGTACTACCTGGCGCTGTCTTCGGCCATCCAGCTGGCGGGCGTGCCGCTGCCCACGGTGGTGATCGGCACGCTCCCGGTGGTGATTGCCGTGTGCGCCAACCTCAACCGGCGGGAACTGGCCTGGCGCCGCCTCTTGCTGCCATTGCTGCTGATGGCCATGGGCATCGCCTGCGTCAATGCCTCGGAGATGCAGCGCCTGGCCCAGGCCTCGGGCAGCGCCTCAGGCCTGGGCTCGGGCTTGCTGCTGGCCTTGGCCGCCTTGGTGTGCTGGACCTGGTACCCCATCCGCAACGCCGCCTGGGTGCAGCGCCACCCGCACGTGGGCGCCGGCACCTGGGCCACGGCGCAGGGCCTGGCCACCTTGCCGCTGGCCGCCGCAGGTATGGCCATTTACCTGCTGGCCACAGGCGCCATCGAGAGCGGCCAAGCCTTGGGTCCCCGGCCCTGGCACTACGCGGGGCTGATGCTGGCCATCGGCCTGCTCGCGTCCTGGCTGGGCACCCTGTGCTGGAACCAGGCCAGCCGCCTGCTGCCCACCTCGCTCATGGGCCAGCTCATCGTTTTCGAGACGCTCGCTGCTCTCGCCTACGGCTTTGTGCACCGCGGCGCGCTGCCCGATCTCACGACTTGGGCCGGCATTGCGCTCCTGGTGGCGGGGGTGGTGGCGGGCACGCGGGCCTGCAGCCCAGGGCCTGCTCAGCCTGCCTGAGGCCTCACTTCATCTGCCGCTCCAGCTCGCGCGCCATGGCCAGGTGGCGCTCCACGATGGGCAGTTGCCTGGCAGCGTAGGCCTTGAGCTCGCTGTCGGTGCTGGTCTGCTGCATCTTCATCAGCAGGTCCACGGCGCGGCGGTGGTCGTTGATGCCCATCTGGCGGATGTACTGCCTGTCGTAGAAGTCGCCCGACAGCAGCCGCAGCGCGGTGGCAATGGCCTTGTGCTGGAAGCCGGTTTCGTTGGGCACCGTGAAGGCCTTGCTGCGCCCGAGCTGCTGCAGCTCCTCGTAGGCCTTCTGGTGGTTCTCGACCATCTGTTGCGCAAAGCTGCGCACCTGGGCGTTTTTGGTCTTGTCCAGGGCCTGGCGCCCGCTTTCGACTTCAGACAGCTGGGCATGTGCCAGGTCTTCAATCATTTCACGCGCCTGTTCGGCGCCGCGCTCCTGGCGGGCCGTGCCCGCCGGCGTGCTGACCGTGCCTTGCGACCAAGCCGGCCCGGCCCCTGTGAAGGCCAGAACAAGGGCCGCGAAGGCCAGGAAGCGGGCTCTGGCCTGACGGCCTGGGCAGGTGGGGATGGCGGGGGTCATGCGCAACTCCTTTGAATTGGGGGGTCCTTGCGGTCAAGGGCTGACGCAGTCTGGCGCTGACGGGCCGCTGAGGCCTGAAGCTCATTGCAGACATTCGCTGTAGGAAGCGGTTGATGGCCGACCGTGCTCTTTGGGCCATCACCTGGCGGCGCTGCGACAATGTCAGGATGAATTTCCAACGAATCCTGGTGCCTGTGCTCGCGCTCGCCGCCCTGGGCCTGGCCTTTCACTACTACCGCTGGATGGGCGTGGCTGCGGTGGGCAGCATGCTGGTGATGTGGGTGCTGCTGCATTTCACGCGGCTCATGCAGATCTTGCAGCGCGCCGCCAAGCGGCCCATTGGCTATGTGGACAGCGCCGTCATGCTCCACGCCAAGCTCAAGCCCGGCATGACGCTGATGCACGTGATCGCCATGACGCGCGCGCTGGGCCAGCTGCGCACCGACAAAGACGCGCAACCCGAGGTCTACCGCTGGACGGACAACACCGAGTCTTTCGTGGACTGCACCTTCGTGGGCGGCAAGCTCATTGAGCACGCCCTGTTCAGGCCCACCCCGCCCGCCGAGTCGGGCCAGGCGCTTCCGCCGGCCTAAAATGCTCAGCTGGTCGGGTCCCGGGGCGGTGCCCGGCTTATCCCTTTTCACTGATCGAGACACAAAGGACTCTTCACATGGCACCCCTTCCTCCTTCCATGGACGACCGCGACGGCAAGATCTGGATGGACGGCCAGCTGGTCGACTGGCGGGACGCCAAGATCCATGTGCTGACCCATACCCTGCACTACGGCTGTGGCGCCTTTGAAGGTGTGCGCGCCTACAAGACCGCGCAGGGCACGGCCATCTTCCGCCTGGAAGAGCACACCAAGCGCCTGTTCAACAGCGCCAAGATCCTGCGCATGAACATTCCCTTCAGCATGGAGGAGGTGATGGAGGCGCAAAAGGCTGTGGTGCGGGAGAACAAGCTCGAGAGCTGCTACCTGCGTCCGCTCACCTGGATTGGCTCGCAAAAGCTCGGTGTGAGCCCCAAGGGCAACACGATTCACCTCATGGTGGCGGCCTGGGCCTGGGGCGCCTACCTGGGCGAAGAAGGCCTCAAGCGCGGCATCCGCGTCAAGACCTCCAGCTACACGCGCCACCACGTCAACATCACCATGACGCAGGCCAAGGCGGTGAGCAACTACACCAACTCCATTCTGGCCAACATGGAGGCCGTGGACGAGGGCTACGACGAGGCCCTGCTGCTCGACGCCTCCGGCTTCGTGAGCGAGGGCGCGGGCGAGAACATCTTCGTCATCAAGGACGGTGTGGTCTACACGCCTGACCTCTCGGCCGGTGCACTCAACGGCATCACCCGCAACACCATCTTCCACATCTGCAAAGACCTGGGGATCGATCTGGTGCAAAAGCGCATCACACGCGACGAGGTGTACATCGCCGACGAGGCCTTCTTCACCGGCACGGCCGCTGAAGTCACGCCCATCCGCGAACTCGACCGCCTTCCGATCGGCATCGGCTCGCGCGGCCCCATCACCGAGAAGATCCAGACCGCCTTCTTCGACATCGTGAACGGCCGCAACCCCAAGTACGCCGGCTGGCTGTCCAAGGTCTGAGGCGCGCTGGTTCACCGAGGGAGAAGACAACATGGAAACGACAGCCAAGGCCAGCCACGTGGTCGAACTGCTGGCCAAGGACCTCAACAGCCAGGGCGGCGTGTTCTGCCCCAACCCCAGCATGCCGCTGTGGAGCAGCCACCCCCGCGTGTACCTGGGTGTGGCCGAGGCCGGATCGGCGCGCTGCCCTTACTGCAGCACGGTCTACCGGCTCAAGGACGGCGAGCATTTCGACGCCGGCCACTGAGCCTTTCGGGGGCGGCAGGCCATGACGGCGTCCCTGGTGATTGCGCCGCAGTGGATTGGCGACGCCGTCATGACCGAGCCGCTGCTGCGGCGCCTGGCCGCCCGCGGTGAGCGGCTCACCGTCGCTGCGCTGCCCTGGGTGGCGCCCGTTTTCCGGGCCATGCCGCAGGTCGGCCGCATCCTGGAGCTGCCCTTCGCCCATGGCGGCCTGCAGTTCAAGGTCCGCCGGCAGCTCGCCCGTGAACTGCAGGGCCAGTTCGATACCGCCTACATCCTGCCCAACTCCCTCAAGAGCGCGCTCATGCCTTGGTGGGCCGGCATTCCCCGGCGCGTGGGCTACCTCGGCGAGGCGCGCGTGGGCGTGCTCACGCACCGCCTGAAGAACCCAGCCAAGGGCAAGCGCCCGCCCATGGTGGCGCTGTATTCCGCGCTCAGCGGCGAGGCCGGTATCGAGGCCGACCGCCCGCAGCTGCAGTGGCCCCAGGCCGCCCTCGAGGCCGTGCTGGCTGTGCTGGCTGCGCAGGGCCTCAAGGCCCAGGGCTACCTTGTGTTCGCCCCCGGCGCCGAATATGGCCCCGCCAAGCGCTGGCCCACCCGCCACTTTGCCGCCCTGGCGGCGCAGCTCGATCGGCCCGTGCTGCTGCTGGGCTCGGCCAAGGAAGCCCCGCTGTGCGAGGAGATCGCAGCCGGCGCGCCGGGCGCGCCCGTGGTCAACCTGGCGGGCCAGACCTCCCTGGCGGAGGCGCTGGGCCTGATTGCCGCCGCCCGCGCCGTGGTCAGCAATGACTCAGGCCTGATGCACGTGGCCGCCGGCTTTGGCGTGCCACAGGTGGCCGTCTTCGGCTCCTCCAGCCCCGAGCACACCCCCCCGCTCAACGACCGGGCCCACGTACTCTGGCTCAAGAACGACCCGGCCTACCAGCCTGCGCTGGACTGTGCCCCTTGCTTCGAGCGCGAATGCCCGCTGGGGCACACGCGATGCTTGCAGGATGTGGGGCCGGAGCGGGTGGCTGCAGCCCTTGGTCTTGGCGCCTAAGACCTTGCCCTCGACCGACTTACCTGGCCCAACCCGCTGACAGCGCCTTCACCACCTCTGCGGCCGGCACCTCGCGGCAGCCGCTGCGCTTGGTGCCTGACCACAGGGGCGAGAAATCGTCTTGGCCCAGGGCTTCGGCCGCCGCTCGCAGCGGGGCGATGGCCGCCGTGGCCAGCGGAAAGGGCGGAGCCGCCTCGGAAACGGGGCCCAGATCGCGCATCACGCGGTTCACCAGGCTGCGCGCCAGGCCGCCTGAAAACAGGTTGGTGAGTTCCGTGGGGGCTGAGATGTCTTTCAGCCTCGCCCGGTGCAGCGCACTCGTTTGGGCCTCGTGGCACAGCAAGAAGGCCGTGCCCACCTGCACGGCCGAGGCGCCGCGGTCGAGGGCGGCGCGCACATCGCTGGCGTTGGCGATGCCGCCGGCGGCGATCACCGGCACCGACAGCGCCCCGGCCAGCTGGCCCACCAGGCTCAGCGTGTCGCTTTGCTGGGCGATGTCTCGCCCGAGAAAATGTCCTCGGTGGCCGCCGGCCTCCAGGCCCTGGGCGATCACGGCGTCGGCGCCGTGTTGCTGCAGCCACAGGCCTTCTTCGAGCGTGGTCGCCGAGGACAGCACCAGGGCGCCCAGGCGCTTGACCCGCGCCAGCAAGCCCGGCTCGGGCAGCCCGAAGTGAAAGCTCACCACGGCTGGCTTGAAGGCTTCGAGCACCTCGGCCATGGCGGGTCCAAAGGGCTGCCGGCTGGCCGCACCTGGCGTGGCGTCGGGGTCCAGGCCCAGTTCGGCGCAGTAGGGCGCCAGGGCTGCGCGCCAGCGCGCCTGCCGCGCGTCGTCGGCGGCCGGCGGGGTGTGCGTGAAAAAGTTGACGTTGCAGGGCAGACCCGCGCCCTGAAGCTGCTGCAGCTGCTGCGCCAGCGCCTCGGGGCTGAGCATGGCCGCCGGCAGGGAACCCAGGCCACCGGCCTGGCCCACGGCCATGGCCAGCCGCGCGTCCTGCACCCCGGCCATGGGCGCCTGGATGAGGGGACAGCGGGTGGGAAGAAAGTTCATGGGCTGGAGATTAGCAGAGGCACCGGCGGCAGACTTCATGCCCTGATCAGCTTGCGGTGTTAGAAAGAGGGCCTGGCCATGCTCGCCAGGCTACGGCCAATTGCCCCGCCAAGCCCAGGGGGCAAGACCGCGCAGCCAGCTGCCTTCTACAATTTCGACTGCCTTGCCCCCCGAGGCTGACGCACACGAGGACTGCATGCTCTACCCTGAACTGTTCAAGCAATTGGAATCCGTCCGCTGGGACATGGACAAGGACATCCCCTGGGACAGCTTCGATGCCAGCCTGCTTTCGCAGGAGCAGGCGCAGACCATCAAGATGAACGCGATTACCGAGTGGGCGGCGCTGCCGGCCACCGAAATGTTCCTGCGCGACAACCGTGGTGACAGCGATTTTTCTGCCTTCATGTCGATCTGGTTCTTCGAGGAGCAAAAGCATTCGCTGGTGCTGATGGAGTACCTGCGGCGCTTCCAGCCCGAGCTGGTGCCCACGGAAGAGGAGTTGCACGAGGTGCGGTTTGAGTTCGAACCTGCACCGGCGCTGGAAACCCTCATGCTGCACTTTTGTGGCGAGATCCGCCTGAACCACTGGTACCGCCGTGCCTCGGAATGGCACACCGAGCCGGTGATCAAGCACATCTACACCCAGCTCAGCCAGGACGAGGCGCGCCACGGCGGCGCCTACCTGCGCTATATGAAGCGGGCCATTGGCAAGTTCGGCGACGAGGCGCGCGCGGCCTTCAGCAAGGTGGGCGTGCTCATGGCCAGCGCCAAGCGCACGGCCCAGGCCTTGCACCCGACGAACCTGCATGTGAACAAAGCCCTGTTCCCGCGTGACACGATCCAGTCGCGCCTGCCCAATCCGGAGTGGTTGGAGCACTGGCTGAGCGAGCAGATCAAATTCGACGCCACCTGGGAAACCAAGGTGGTCGAGCGCATCCTGCACAACATGAGCCTGTTGATGAACCAGAGCTTCCAGACCGTGCAGGAACTCAACCGCTTCCGCAAGGAACAGATGCGCAAGCTCGGCCCTGCGGCCGACGCCCAGGCCGCGTGAGCGAGCCGGCCTTCCTCGGCAAGATCGCCGCCCGCTCTGAGGCAGCCGCCCGCGTGGCCGCCCTGCCCGGCCCGGTGGTGTTCACCAATGGTGTGTTCGACGTGCTGCACCGCGGCCACGTGACCTACCTGGCCAGGGCCCGCGCGCTGGGGGCAAGCCTGGTGGTGGCGCTCAACACCGATGCCTCTGCCCGGCGACTGGGCAAGGGCCCGGACCGGCCCCTGAACAACGAGCACGACCGCGCCATCTTGATGGCCGCGTTGGAATCGGTGAGCCTGGTGACCTGGTTTGACGAGGACACGCCGCTCGAGCTCATCACCGAGCTGCGGCCCGGCATCCTGGTCAAGGGTGGTGACTACGACATGCGCCTGCTCGCTGAAACCGCCGTGGTGGAAAGCTATGGCGGCCGGGCGCTGGCCATCCCCTTTGTGGACGGCTACTCGACCACGGCGCTGGTGAGCAAAATCCGCCAGGCCTGAGGCCCTGGCGCGATCGCCTGCAGGACTGGACGCTTACGCTGCTGCGAAGGCCGCTTCCATCGCGTCCAGGTACATGGCCGCCACGTCAAAGCCGGTCTGGTCGGTGATTTCCTGAAAGCAGGTGGGGCTGGTCACATTGATCTCAGTGACGTGCTCGCCGATCACGTCCAGGCCCACCAGCAGCAGGCCGCGCGCGGCCAGAATCGGGCCGATGGCTTCGGCGATGTCTCGGTCCCGCGCCGACAGGGGCTGGGCCACGCCCAAGCCGCCGGCAGCCAGGTTGCCGCGCACTTCACCGTTTTGCGGAATGCGGGCCAGGGCGTAGGGCACGGGCCGGCCGCCGATCACCAGCACGCGCTTGTCGCCCTGCGCGATCTCGGGCAGGTAGCGCTGGGCCATGAAGGTGGTGGCGCCATGCTTGTTCAGGGTCTCGATGATGCTGCCCAGGTTCAGGCCATCGGTGCCCACGCGGAAGATCCCCATGCCGCCCATGCCGTCCAGGGGCTTCAAGATGATGTCCTGGTGCTCGGCATGAAAGCGCCGCACGTCCGCGCCGTCGCGCGTGACCAGCGTGGGCGCGATGAACTGCTGGAACTCCATGACCGCGAGCTTTTCTGAGTGGTCGCGCAGCGCCCGCGGCTTGTTGAACACCCGCGCGCCCTCGCGCTCGGCCTGCTCGAGCAGGTGGGTGGCGTAGAAGAACTCGGTGTCAAAGGGCGGGTCCTTGCGCATGAGGACCGCATCGACGTCCTTGAGCGCCACTGGCCGCTCGTGCGGCGCCTGCTGTCCAGCCTGGAACCAGGGCTCGGGCTCGCCGGTGAGCCGGATGTCGCGCACAAAGGCTGTGACCGGGGCGCCGCGCTGCCACATCAGGTCCTTGGGTTCGCAGGCCATGAGCGTGTGGCCACGCCGCTGGGCTTCGCGCATCATGGCGAAGGTGCTGTCCTTGTAGATCTTGAAGGACTCCAACGGGTCGGCGACGAAAAGCAGTTGCATGGCGAATCAGATCTCGATCTTGGAGCCCAGTTCGACCACCGAGTTGTTGGGCAGCTTCAGGAAGTCGGCGGCGCCGCTGGCGTTGTGGTGCATTTGCGCGAAGAGTTTTTCCCGCCAGGGGGCCATGCCACCGCCGATGGTGGGGATGACGGTGTCGCGCGAGAGGAAATAGCTGGTGCTCATCGGGTCGAGCTGGCAGCCATGGGCCGAGAGGCTTTGCAGGGCCTTGGGGATGTCCGGGTCGTTCATGAAACCGTAGTGGATGACCACTTGCCAGCACTGGTGGCCCAGCGGCTGGACCTCCAGGCGCTGGTCCAGCTTGACCCAGGGCACCTCGTGGTTGTGCACCGTGATGAACAGGTTCTGCTCATGCAGCACCTTGTTGTGCTTGAGGTTGTGCAGCATGGCGTTGGGCACCGTGCCCACCTCGGCCGTGAGGAAGACCGCCGTGCCTTCCACCCGGGCCGGCGGGCTCACGAACACGGCCTCCAGGAAGGCCGGCAGGTCGATGGCATCGGCGCGCAGCTTGCTGTTGAGCAGGGCGCGGCCATCCTTCCAGGTGACCATCAGGGCGAAGATCAGGCCACCGATCAGCAGCGGGAACCAGCCGCCGGCGAAGAACTTCAACAGGTTTGAAGCAAAGAAGGCCAGGTCCACCACGAAGAAGGTACCCGTGGCGGCCACGCACAGCCACAGCGGGTATTTCCAGCCGTAACGGATGACGAAGAAAGTCAGGATGGTGGTGATCAGCATGTCCAGCGTGACCGCAATGCCATAAGCGGCCGCGAGATTGCTGGAGGAGCGGAACAGCACCACGGCCAGCACGATGGCCACGAACAGGCCCCAGTTCACCAGGGGGATGTAGATCTGGCCGGTGTCGCGCACGCTGGTGTGCTGGATGTTCAGGCGCGGCAGATAGCCCAGCTGGATCACCTGTTTGGTGACACTGAAGGCGCCGGTGATCAGGGCCTGCGAGGCGATCACCGTGGCCATGGTGGCCAGGCCCACCAGCGGCATCAAGGCCCACTCGGGCGCCATCAGGTAAAACGGATTTTTCACCGCCTCCGGATCGCGCAGCAGCAGCGCGCCCTGGCCGAAGTAGTTGAGCGTGAGCGCGGGCATGACGATGCTGAACCAGGCCAGGCGAATCGGCTTTTTGCCAAAGTGGCCCAGGTCGGCATAGAGCGCCTCGGCGCCCGTGACGCACAGCACCACCGCGCCCAGGATGATGAAGGTGGTGCCCGGGTTGTCCCACATGAACATCAGCGCGTAATGCGGGCTGACGGCCTTGAGGATGACCGGGTTGGTGAGGATCTGGCTGACCCCCAGCAGAGCCAGCACG
The DNA here is from genome assembly GCA_027486255.1 of Comamonadaceae bacterium. Lineage (GTDB taxonomy): Bacteria > Pseudomonadota > Gammaproteobacteria > Burkholderiales > Burkholderiaceae_C > Polaromonas. The sequence continues at coordinate 6,293 of JAIXPL010000009.1, read as the reverse complement.
CCAAACCACACCAGCGTGATGGGGCCGAAGAACTTGCCGATGCCGGCGGTGCCGCGCTTTTGCACCAGGAAGAGCGCCAGCAGAATGAGCAAGGTGATGGGTATCACGGCCTGCTTGAAGGCCGGCTCGATCACCTCCAGGCCCTCGACCGCCGAGAGCACCGAGATGGCCGGCGTGATCACGCCGTCGCCATAAAAAATCGCCGTGCCGAAGATGCCCAGCACCAGCAGCACCGAGCGCAGGCGGGGCTGGTCTTTCACGGCCTGCGAGGCCAGGGCCAGCATGGCCACCAGGCCGCCCTCGCCATGATTATCGGCGCGCAGCACCAGCACCACGTACTTGAACGAGACGATGAGCGTCAGCGTCCAGAAGAAGATGGACAGGATGCCGTAGATGTTGGCCGGGGTGAAGTCCACATGGCCGGAGCCGAAGACTTCCTTGATGGCATACAGGACGCTGGTGCCAATGTCACCGTAGACGACGCCGATGGCGCCCAAGGTGAGTGCGGCGAGGGACGATTTGGAATTCGACAAGGGTACTGGCCTGCGCCGGGCCTGCACGCGCGAAGGCGGGGCTGGGCAGGGGAAGGGCTGAGGTGTCGGTATTGTGCGCCTGGGCCCTGGCTTGGCAAGCTGACCGGCCGGTCAGCGCCGGGCCGGCGCCCATTTGTTGCGGCGCAGCAACTAAAGGGCGAGCGCCCTGGGCCTCATTCGTAGGTCTCGGCGTGCGGGTCGGTGGCCTCGAGCTCGTAGCTGGCTGCCAGCAGGGCCAGGCGGCCGATGACGCCATACATGTAAAAGCGGTTGGGGCTGCTGGAGCCCGGCTTTTCGCCAGGCTGGGGCAGGCGGCCGCTGTCGGCAAAGGCCAGGGGCACGAAGCTGGCGCCCGGGGCGTTGAGGTTTTCGTCCACGCCGCGCTCAGCATGCACGCGGTAGAAGCCGCCCACCACGTAGCGATCCATCATGTAAACCACGGGCTCAGCCACGGCCGCGTTGACGTGCTCGTGGGTGAGCACCCCTTCCTGGATGATGACCTCGGTGAGCGCCTGCCCATCCTTGGTGGTGCTCATCTTGTTTTTGGTCTTGCGGTTGAGCGCATCCAGCTCCTTGACGTCGCGCACCGTCATGATGCCCATGCCATAGGTGCCGTTGTCGGCCTTGACCACCACGAAGGGCTTCTCGTTGATGCCGTACTCCTTGTACTTGCGCTTGATCTTGGTCAGCAGCGCATCGACCTGGGTGTGCAGGCACTCCATGCCCTCGCCCTCGGCGAAGTTGACCTCGCCGCAGGTGGAATACATCGGGTTGATCAGCCAGGGATCGATGCCCAGCAGCTTGGCAAAGCGCTTGGCCACCTCCTCGTAGGCCTGGAAGTGGCGCGACTTGCGCCGCACCGACCAGCCAGCATGCAGCGGCGGCAGCAGAAACTGCTCGTGCAGGTCTTCCAGGATGCCGGGGACGCCCGCTGACAGGTCGTTGTTGAGCAGGATGGTGCAGGGATCGAAGTCCTTGAGGCCCAGCCTGCGCTCGGTGCGGATCAGCGGCTCGATGGTGATGGACTCGCCCGTGGGGAGGTCGAAGGTGGTGGGCTCCTTGATGTCGGAGCTCAGCGAGCCGAAGCGCACGTTCAGGCCAGTCTGGTGGAAGATGCGCTTGAGCTGCAGCACGTTTGACAGGTAGAAGGTGTTGCGTGTGTGGTTCTCCGGCACCACCAGCAGGTTGCGCGCCTCGGGGCAGATCTTCTCGATGGCGGCCATGGCCGCCTGCACCGCCAGCGGCAGCATCTCGGGGGTGAGGTTGTTCCAGCCGCCAGGAAAGAGGTTGGTGTCTACCGGCGCGAGTTTGAAGCCGGCATTGCGGATGTCCACCGAGCAATAGAAGGGCGGGGTGTGCTCCATCCACTCCAGGCGGAACCAGCGTTCGATGGCGGGCGTGGAGTCGAGCACGCGCTGCTCGAGCTCGTTGATGGGGCCGTTCAGGGCGGTGATCAGATGAGGAACCATGCGGCCGTTTTCCGTGAAATAGGGTTTTATTGGAACAGATCAGTCAGTCCACCTCGGGCCGGTCCCGAGGTGCTCAGGTGCGGATGTCGCCCTCGCCCAGCACCACGTACTTCAGCGAAGTCAGCCCTTCGATACCTACCGGGCCACGGGCATGGAACTTGTCGGTGGAGATGCCGATTTCCGCACCCAGGCCGAACTCGAAGCCGTCAGCAAAGCGCGTGCTGGCATTGACCATCACGCTGGCCGAATCCACCTCGCGCAGGAAACGCTGGGCATGCACGTGGTCGCGGGTAATGATGGCGTCGGTGTGGTGGCTGGAATAGCGGTTGATGTGGGCAATTGCCTCGTCCAGGTCGGCCACCACTTTGATGCTGATGATGGGGGCCAAGTACTCTTCGAACCAGTCCAGCTCCGTGGCCTCGGCCAGATGGGCGCCCGCCACTGTAGAGAGGATGGCGCGGGCCTCGGCGTCGCAGCGCATCTCCACGCCCTTGGCGGCATAGATGGCGCCGAGGCGGGGCAGGAACTCGGCCGCGACACCGCGTGCCACCAGCAGGCCTTCGGCGGCATTGCAGGGGCTGTATTTCTGGGTCTTGGCGTTGTCGGCCACCTTGACCGCCATGGCGATGTCGCAGGGCTCGTCCACATACACATGGCAGTTGCCGTCGAGGTGCTTGATGACGGGCACCTTGGCGCCAGCGCTGATTCGCTCGATCAGGCCCTTGCCGCCGCGGGGGATGATCACGTCCACGAACTCGGGCATGGCAATGAGCAGGCCCACGGCCTCGCGGTCGGTGGTGGGCACCAGCTGCACGGCCTGACTGGGCAGGCCGGCGGCCTGCAGGGCCTGCTGCACCAGGGCCGCCAGCGCGGTGTTCGATTCGATGGCTTCGGAGCCCCCGCGCAGGATGCAGGCGTTGCCGCTCTTGATGGCCAGCGAGGCGGCCTCGATGGTGACGTTGGGCCGGCTCTCGTAAATCATGCCGAAGACGCCAATGGGCACGCGCATCTGGCCCACCCGGATGCCGCTGGGCTGCTGCTTCATGCCCAGGATTTCGCCGATGACATCCGGCATGGCGGCCAGCTGCTCGCAGCCCAGGGCCACGGTGTCGAGGATCTGCGGGCTGAGCTTGAGCCTGTCCAGCAAGGGGCCCGCCAGGCCCGAAGCGGCCGCCCGCTCCACATCGCGCGCGTTGGCCGCCAGGAGAGCCGGCACCTGAGCCCGCAGGGCAGCGGCCAGACCCATCAGGGCCTGGTTCTTGGCGGCGGTCGAGGCCTTGGCCATGCCAGCGCTGGCCGCTTTGGCCTGGGCGCCGAGCCGGTTCATCAATTCCTGCAGCGAGGCGGCGCCGAGGGTGGAGGCCTGGTCGGGTGCGTTCATGGGCTGATTTTCGCACGCAGCCCCAGGGCGGGGATGGCCCACCCAGGTCAGGCGTTCAGGCGCGTAGGGCGCGCGTCCCAGTCGCCTGGGCGCATTGCTCGCACAGCTGCTGGGCCAGGCGCTGCAGGGCCTGCCAGCCATCGGCCGGCCAGTCGGGTTGCTTGAGGCCTTTGACGATGCCATCGACCTTGTGCGCCGCCTCCAGCAGGTGGGCCAGCGAGGCCAGGGCCAGGTGCGGCAGCACCCGTTCATAGAGGCGTTCCTTGAGGCCCCAGATGCGGTTCTCGCGCAGGGCCATGGGCAGGGGCCGGCCTTCGGCCACGGCATCCTTGACCCGCTTCAAGCTGCGGATGTCTTCGGCCAGGGCCCAGTGCACCAGCACCTCGGATTCGCCCTCGGCCTTCAGGCCATCGATCATGCGCTGCACCCGCAGGGCTTGGCCGGCCAGCACCGCTTCAGAGAGTTTGAAGACGTCGTAGCGCGCCACGTTCAGCACGGCGGCCTCCACCTGGGCCAGGCTCAGCTCGCCGGCTGGGTACAGCAGGCCCAGCTTCTGGATTTCCTGGTGCGCTGCCAGCAGGTTGCCTTCTACCCGGTCGGCAAAAAAGGCCAAGGTATGTTGCCCCTCCTCGCCAGCGGCCACCCGCTGGCCTTGCTGCGCCAGGCGCTGGGCGATCCAGCTGGGCAGTGCGCTGCGCTCGATGGGGTCGAGCTGGATGCTCACGCCCCCGCCCTCCAGGGCGGCGAACCAGGCACCGCTGCGGGTCTGCTTGTCCAGGCGGGGCAGCATCACCAGCACCAGCGTGGCGTCGTTGCCTTGCAGGCCCTCGACCAGCTGCTGCAGCGCGGCACTGCCGTCCTTGCCCGGCTTGCCGGTGGGAATGCGCAGTTCCAGGATCTGCTTGTCGGCAAACAGGCTCAGGGAGCCGGCGGCGGCCAGCACGGCGCTCCAGTCGAAGTGGGCACCCTGCGCCGTGTGCACGCTGCGCTCGGTAAAGCCCTGCGCGCGCGCGGCGGCGCGAAGGGTGTCGGCCGCTTCCTGCACCAAGAGTGGCTCGTCGCCATGCAGCACGTACAGCGAGCGCAGGCCGCGTTGCAGGTGTGCGCCGAGTTGGGGCAGGGCCAGTTGCATGGCGCGATTGTAGGAAGGCCCGGGCGGCTGGTCTCGGGCTTTAGCGTGTGGGCAGCTGCTCGAGGCCGCGCAGGTCGCGCACAGCGCCCAGGCGGCGCAGCATCTGCTGCAGCAGGTCCTGCTGCATGTCGCGGTAGAGCAGCCCTTCCTCCTCGGCCTTGGCCAGGGCAGCTGTTTCTGCAAAGCCGATTTCCCGCTCGGCCAGCAGCTCGGTTTGCGGGATCAGTTCGCGCCCCTGCGGTGTGCGCAGACGAAAGCGCAGGCGTGTGCGCAGCGTGAACTCACGCACCTGGCCGGCCGCGTTCAGGCCCATCACCACCTTCTCACGCAGCTCGCCCGGCACCTCCAGGATGACGTCGGCGGTCTGCATGTCCTCGGTCTCGCCCAGCACCCGCAGCTTGGAGTTGAATTCCAGCGAGCGGCGCACCACGGCCCGCAGTTCCGAGCGCGGCGCCATGGCCAGGTAGATGGTCTGGAAGGGGTAGTTCGGCGGCTTGCGCAGGGCAAAGCCGCAGCCCGGCAGGACCGCGGCAGCGGCCAGGCCCAGGGCCGAGCGCCGGGTGAGGAACGGGGACGGGTTCATGCGGGGCTCCCGGTAGTGTGGCTTCAGATCACCACGTTGACCAGCCGGCCGGGCACCACGATGACCTTCTTGGCCGGCGCACCCTGTGCCTGCTTGGTGAAGGCCTCGCTGGCCAGCGCCGCGGCCTCGATGGCGGCTTTGTCAGCGCCGGCCGGTACGGTGATGGCGCCGCGCAGCTTGCCATTGACTTGCAGCATGAGCTCGATCTCGTCTTGCTGCAAGGCGGCCTTGTCGACCTGGGGCCATGGCGCATCCAGCAGCTCACCCTGCGCCTGCGCGTAGCCGAGCTGGCTCCACAGGCCCTGTGCGAGGTGGGGCGTGGCGGGGTAGAGCACGCGCAGCAAGATGCCAAAACCCTCGCGCAGCACGGCGGCGTTCACGGCGCTGGGCTCATCTTTGAAGTCTTCCAGGGCGTTGAGCATTTTCATGGCGCCGGAGACCACGGTGTTGTACTGCATGCGCTGGTAGTCATAGTCCACCTGCTTGAGCACGGTGTGGACCTCCAGGCGCAAGGCCTTGGCCGCCTTACCCAGTTGCGCCACTTCCAGAGCGCCGGATGCCGGCATGGCGGCCAGCTTGACGCCGAAGTTCCACACCCGGCGCAGGAATCGGTAGCTGCCCTCCACGGCAGCGTCGTTCCACTCCAGCGTGGCTTCGGGCGGCGCGGTGAACATGGTGTACAGGCGCGCGGTGTCGGCGCCGTATTTCTCGATCAGGTCCTGCGGATCCACGCCATTGTTCTTGGACTTGGACATGGTGCCCACGCCCTCGTAGTCGATGGGCGTGCCCACGGGCAGCTCGCCGTCACCGCTGGCCGCGGCCTTGATGAGGCGCGCACCCGTGACCTTGCCGGCCTCGTCGAACACATGCTCCACATCTTGCGGCCAGAAATAGTCCTTGCCACCCTTGGCCGTGCGCCGGGAATAGATGTGGTTGAGCACCATGCCCTGGGTGAGCAGCTTGCTGAAGGGCTCATCGACCTTGACCAGGCCCAGGTCGCGCATGACCTTGGTCCAAAAGCGCGCGTACAGCAGGTGCAGGATGGCGTGCTCTATGCCGCCGATGTACTGGTCCATCGGCATCCAGTAGTCTGCGCCATCGGCCACCATCTTGTCGGCGTTGGTCGGGTCGCAGTAGCGCATGAAGTACCAGGACGAGTCCACGAAGGTGTCCATGGTGTCGGTTTCGCGGCGCG